>DATIHF010000001.1:0-7976 GCA_035480955.1 Saccharimonadales bacterium (SeqCode)
TCCAACTCAGCGTTGCTGTAAGTCCAAGACAAACCCATCAATTAATTGTTGCCAACGTTTCCCAATCTCGATGCGCACGTCGTTTTTTTGGGTTTTTGATTTGCCCATGAGCTCTGGTGAGAGATCCCGCATTACTCCCTCGACTTCATAGAGCAAAGGAGGAACCGATAGACCTTCTGCAGCTACAAGAGCTAGTATTTGGTCTGCATCTCGGTGTTTAACCGGTTCTTTCATCGGCCAGCTCCAGGTGAAGGATAGGAAGTAAGACGAAGCCCAGAGTGGACGTTGGTGCAGTTGGAGCTCCCGATAGCCCCAGTTAAACATTGGCAGCTCGTTGACCTCCAATCCTAGAATTCTCATCGTCCAGTTGCCGGCGAGTACATGTACCCCGGTGACCATTGACCCCTCCCATAAGTGACTTTCTTCAGCTAAATTATCTCACCAAGACGCAAGTTGGGTTGGTTTTTTGTTGACACACACTCTAGTTGGGACTAAACTTGCGGTTCTAGCAACCTTTTTTCGCAGGACAGCATTAAAATGGTAAAAAAATCACTCCAGAGTCTGGTTATTCTAAGCTTTTTAACTCTAGCTCTAATTACCCTACCCAAAAATCTTTACGCTGCCTACACTACGACACAAACAAACCAAGCTGTTACGGCCAACCCAGTGAAAGAGTGTACCCTTTCTTTTGGGTGGATCCCCTTTAATGGTCAGACCTCACTTTCGTCGGGAAAGTGGGATGGTACTTATACTGTCTATCTCTACAAAACTTATACGGATGCAAATCATTCGGTGGCGACAACCAAAACAAAAGATTTTCGAGTTGAATTTTCCAATCTGATCCCCGGCCAAAGATATAGCTCAGAAGTTTGGCTGACCGGAGCGACTGTTGCCGGTTTGCAGCCTTATTGGACTAAGTTTTTTTCGATGCCTTGCTCCCTGCCATCAGCTTCGTTAATTACAGCTTCTTCCAATACACCAACTCCGGTGGCAGCTGGGACGACAACACAGACCACTACTGATACTTCTACGACTAATACCACAGAACTACCAAATACTGGCTGGTCACTTTCGAGCACTCTAATCATCAGCATTATTTTAGGTGTTGCCGGTTTTCTGCTTTATCGAAAAGTGAAACCAAGAAACCCTTCTTCAAAGCTGCCACTTGGTAATTTTATGCCCATCAAATAGGCAAATAAACGCTCTCATGTTTGTTGACTCCCCTTTATTTTGGTAATAAAATTATTTTTCTCTTAATTAACCTTTCTGAAAGTTATGAGAGGAAGTGAGTAATGTGGTTAATAAAAATCTCCTTTGGTTTTTCTTAGCGTTACTGAGTTATTTCTTGCTTGATTTCCTTTTCTTTCAAAAAGATCTTTTCGCGGCAACCACTATCACGACTACTTCAAATCAACCGCTACCCTCAGTCCCGAGCCCAGATTGTAAACTCGACTTTGGTTGGATTCCTTACAACGGAGTACCTCTTTCTTACGGTACCTGGGATGGGACCTACACTGTTTTTCTTTATCGCAGTTTTGAAGATCGCGATCACGCAGTTGCAAAAATCCGAACAAGTGAAAACAAAGCCCAATTTTCCAACCTTGTTCCCGGGCAGCGCTACACTGCCGAGGTCTTTTTGACTGGTGCTTTTGTCGCTGGGCCAAATCCTTACTGGGACAAATTTCTCTCAATGCCTTGTAGCTATTCAAGCGCTGCAGTAGTAAGTAATAACACTAGCCCGACTGTAGTAACTGCTGCCACAACCACAAAGACAACTCCCCAGATCTTGCCGGACACAGGCTGGCAGCAATTTTTGGTTGCAGGAGCTGGAATTATCTTTGCTATTTTAGGACTAGTTTTATCCAGAACGATCAAGCTTAGGCATACTCTTGACAGAAGAGTATTGGCCAAGTAAAGTATTAATACTTTAAAAATTTGAGCAAAGGACTTTGGTGAAAGGCCGTGAAATTCGGCCGGAGTGCCGCTACTGTAAACCCAGAACCCAACCTTTGTATTTACCTCGAGCTAAGGTCAACTTTTCAACCTTCTTTCTCGAGAAGGTTTTTTGTTTCCTACTAGACTCGAAAAAATAAATGTTAAAAAAATATTTACTACCAATTGTTCTTGTAAGTGCCGTTGCGGGATTATTTTTCCTGACCAAAAGTTCAGATAGTTCCTCGACACCAAAAGTCCAAACTGCTATTACAAAGACAGAACAAACGTCCAAAGTTGAAAGTTTAGAATCCACTGGACAAACACCAAACCCCCAGACTTCTCAGACGGAAAACAAAATCCAAGCAAAAGTTCAGGGCAGTTCCACAAATCAAAAAGCCAATTCCTCAACAAGCCAACCGGCTAGTTCAACAACTGAGGCTGGAATGCCCATCAAAGAAGTTTCGTTAAAAATCGAAGCCGGAACTAAAGGTACTTACATATATAAAATTCCCTGGGAAAGTGGGGACAGCGTTTGGACAGTTCTTGAGCGCGGTGGGCAACTTAATCATTTCCCGATCGAACATGATGATCAAAGTTACAAACCAAGGATCTATGTGACTGATATCTATGACACCAACTGCGAATGCTGGACGTTCAAAGTTAACAATATCTGCTCCAATGTAGCAGCCAACTCTTATTCTGTTAGTGAAAACGATTCAATACTCTGGTCGATTAATAAAATGTGTTCTTAAGGAGGACTAATGTCTAGATTTATTAAAATTTCTCTTGCCGTTTCTCTCGCCACTGCCACTTTATTAACCCCAGTCTCCACCATGGCGGCGGTGCCGGATTACTCAACCAATGTTGATTCTCTGGTTAATTATTTAAAAGCCAATCAAGCTGCTGATGGTTCGATAACTGGTTTTGGTGGTGAGACCGCGTGGGCAGTCATGGGTTTTGCGAGCAATGGTGTGAATCCAAATTCAGTCCAAAATAGTGGAGTCTCGGTCATTGATTTTTTGAAAAATAATCCTCCGGGGACAGTTTCGGGGTGGGAAAGAGACTTGCTGGCTGTCACCGCTGCCGGTGAGAACCCCTTTACTTTTGGAGGACACAATTATGTTTCAGCAATTCAGTCTAGTGCCAACTCAAATCAACTAGGTTCAATTAGTAGTATCAACGATGATACTTTTGGGATCTTGGCTCTTATTTCTGCTGGAGCAAGCGCGAATCAAACAATAATTTCAGAGAGTGTTGATTTTGTGATTGCCAATCAAAACGCTGATGGCGGTTGGGGGTACAATGTCGGTGTAGGGAGTGACAACGGCAGTACGGCGATTGCAATTCTATCTTTAGAAGCGGCCAAGGACAATGGTTTTTCCAATTCCGGCCTCCTTTCAGCAATTTCGCATGGAAAAAACTATCTCGAGGGCAACCAAAACCCAGATGGTGGGTGGGGCTATGCTGGACTAGGTTTTTCTGACGCCGCGTCGACTGCCTGGGCAATGTTGGTGACCTTGGGGGATGATAGCGCAACGACTGCGGCACTAGATTTCAATGTCACCAAACAAGATGCTAGTGGAGGCATTGATGGAGGATTTGGAGTGGATACCTACACCTCGGCCAACAGTCTGATTGCTTTCGGGCAGAAAGCTTTTCCAATTGGAGCCTTTGATGGGATTTTTCAAGAGAATGAAAATCCCCGAGAAGAGCCGGTTTCGACCCCAAGTGCCAAGCCTGCCGATCCAAACAACCCTCCTGGTCAAGTATTAGCGGCCAATACTAGTTCAGACCAAAATGGACAGGTGCTCGCCGCTTTGCCAGACACTGGGATCTCGGACACTAATTTTGAGAGCCCATTAGTCAATCTGGCAAAACAACCGACAATCAACAAAGTCTTTCTCGCCGCTATGCTGATGTTGGAGCTTGGATTAATACTGAAACTTTTAGCTGGACGACTAAAGAAAAGTAGTGTAAATTAAGAAAGAACCAATGCAGAAAATTCTTGAAAAACTCACTAACCCATTGATCTTTGTTCTTGCTGCGGCAATCCTCCGGGTTTTACCACATGCGCCCAATTTCGCCCCGATTGGGGCCATGGCCCTTTTCTCGGGTAGTTACCTAAACAAAAAAACTGCTTTTGCTCTGCCACTGGCGGCGATGGTTCTTTCTGACTTGTTCATTGGATTTGATAGTTGGGCTTCACGGCTAACTGTTTATGGAGCGTTTGCCGCTATTACCTTGATCGGGTTCTGGTTGAGATCCCGTCGGTCGGTTGGAAATATCATTCTAGCCTCACTTTGTGCCTCAGTCCTATTCTTTATTATAACCAACTTCGGCGTTTGGGCTTTCGGATCTCTTTACCCTCGCACGGCCGAAGGGTTGGTTGCCTGTTTCACCGCAGCAATTCCTTTCTTTAGAAATACTCTCTTCGGAGATTTAGTTTACACAGGAGTCTTTTTCGGTGGATACGCCTTGGTAAAAAATTTAGCTTCACGAAAAAGAATCAACTTAGCTAAGGTTGACTATCTTAATAAATAGGAAATATACTTAAGTGAGATGCCCGAAGAATCCAAAAAAACCAATTGGTTGTCTTTTATTCTTGTAATCGTCTTTGTAATTATTTGTGTCGGTGTGCTTGGCTATCTTTTGTATAATCGAAACAAACCACAACCCTCACCTGGACAGGCAGTTGCTGCAGCAAACACAGTTGGTGAAGTCGCGATCACTTCGACTGGATTTTCCCCAAGTACAATACTAATCACCAAAGGCTCGAGTGTCACTTGGACCAATAAAGATAAAAGCGTTCATCAAATAATTTCCGATCCTCACCCATCACATAGTTTGCTCCCAGGACTTGATAGCGGTTCCCTGAATTTTCAAGAAAGCTTTACCTTCACTTTTGAAAAAACCGGAAAATTTACTTATCATGATGAAAACAACCCCTTGAAAGTACTGGGAGTGGTAGAGGTTAAGTGATAGAAATGTTTAAAGAAGACGTCAGGTTAAATAAATTCAGTCATATCGCAACAATCGTTGTTTCGGTTTTTCTGTTTCTAGCGATCCCGGCGACGGTCGTCGTCACACTGAAAAGTGATCAGGCAACCAAACCAACCAAAGCGGCGACAGCCTTTGAAGATACCCTCTGTGCGACAACACTTGATCCGATCGGCAGAAGCCAATGCGGCAATGGTCCAGGAGTAAATCAAGACTATTATTTCTGTGACCGTTGGCAAGGCGGTTACTGTGACGATTTCAGAAACCTGCAGACCAGCGTTGATACTGATTTTCCAACACCAAACCTGAGCCAAACCTGCTGTGAGCAGATGAATGAAAAATATACTCTGGATTGTACTGGACCAAGCGCAGAGCGTTACAGCGCGAGCATGCGTGATGGCATGATCCCGCAGCCTTGTGGTTTTTCAAAATTTGAACACTTTATGGTTAAATTTGAGGACAGTACTTTCGGTACGTCAGAACTGAGGCTTAAACAGCCGATTGATCTCACCGCTCGGACGGGTCACATCCATTTTGATGTTGATTTGAAAACTGCGGCTCGAAGATATCTGCGCATGACTTTAAGCCCAGAAATTAGTAAGCGGGGAACCGATGACCGCGGCGGCGGAATCCCGGCCTATCCAGCCAACGCCTTTGATGTTTGGATGCAAGGTGGGCCGGACACTGCCTATAATTTTATCGGGCATAAACAGACAAACGGACAAGTTTCTTGTAAGTTTTGTTTTAGCTCTTCCTTCGACGCAGGTGTAACCGGGAAACATGCCTACGACAACGTCAGAAACAGTGTTGATGTCTACCTGAGCCGTACTCATATCAAAATAACGGTCGACAATCAGACGATGACAGACCAAGCAATCCCAGATATTGGTTTCGACAAAGCTTATATTTACTTTGGTCAAGCTAGCTACAACCCTTGTAAAGACAATTCATCCGGAACTTTCCAAGAGATCTACCCCACCGGTACACTAGATCAGTGCAGTATGGCGGCCAACATGTTCCACTGGGATAACTTGGCTTTTGATGGACCAGTCCTACCTAAAAATGGTTTAACACCCTCAGGCTCAGAAGACGTGGCTTTCAATGCCTTTAGCGTTGGGACTTGTGGTAACTGGGAAAGCTGTTATGTCCCGGGCAAAACCGGCGACTGTAAAGTTAAAGGCGTGGCGGCAGTTCCCAATGGACTAGCCGATTGGAACGCCTGGGTGACTTGGGTGGCACGACTGCCCGCCAACACCGCGGTGACTAGTAGTGACATAACTTGTTCGCCGACAAACTGGAATCCCGCCGCGGGAGTGAGTCGGATACAAGCGGTGGAAATAATCCAGCCAAATTCATCCACCACCCCACCACCCAGCGACACGACGAAACCGACTGTTTCAATCACTGCTCCAGCCAACGGTGTGACTGTAAATGGCTCGGTAAACATCACTGCCACTGCAGCTGACAATGTCGGCGTTACCAGAGTCGATTTCTATGTGGATGGGGTTTTGAAGGGAAGCTCGGGTGTATCACCTTATGTTTATGCCTGGGATACATCTATGGTAGTCAATGGAACTCATACACTTCTGGCCAAAGCCTATGATGCAGGCAACAATGAAGGAGTATCTGCTTCTGTGACTGTCACCACCAACAATTCAAACTCCTCAATTTCGGTTCTGCAAATCACCTCACCGGCGGCAAACTCGACCGTTTCGGGAACAATCAATATTGCAGCTCAAAATATCAATAATTCACAGGTTAGCACAGTTGCCTTTTTGATCGATGATGTTCAGATTGGTACTGACTCGACCTCTCCATACAGCTTTAGTTGGGATAGTAAAACAAAAGCCAACGGGTCTCACAAAATTTCTGTCAGACCCACAAACATTAGTGGTCCTGATGCCATAGTTACGGTTAACGTGCAAAACCAAGCCGCTGACACCAGCGCTCCGACTGTTAATTTCACCTCACCGCTAAATGGAGCTACAGTGTCAGGTAATGTTAATGTGACCGCCGACGCAACTGACAATGTTAGCGTAGCGAAAGTCGAGTTTTACGTGAATGGAGTGCTTAGCAATACCGACACAGCTTCCCCGTATGGGTTTACTTGGACTACACCAGCAGCAAATGGAAACGCCACTTTGGTAGCCTTGGCAACTGATCCAACGGGTAATAAATCAAGCGCAACCATTACTGTTTTGGTGCAGAATGGTGATACCCAAGCACCCAGTGCACCAACAAACTTGCAGGCTTCCGCTGCTTCAGCAACGAGTGTCAATCTTAGCTGGACTGCTTCGACCGACAATACCGGAGTCGCTAAATACTGGGTAGTCAGAAATAACGTTACAATTACCTCTGTTACTACAACTAGTTACACTGATAACTCAGTTAGCGCCAGCACAAACTATACTTATCAAATAATTGCTAGCGATGCAGCAGGCAACAACTCAAGCCCTTCAAACAGTGCATCGGTGACTACACCAGCACCACCCGACACCCAAGCTCCTTCCGTACCGACAAACTTGACTGGTTCTGCTCAATCAAGCAGTCAGATAAACCTTGGTTGGACTGCTAGTAGCGACAATGTAGCGGTAACAGCCTACGATGTTTATCGAAACAACAGTAAAGTAACAAGTGTTTCTACAACCTCATTTGGTGACACTGGATTGATCCCCGATACTGAGTACAATTACTTTGTGAAAGCGCGTGACGCTGCTGGAAATACCTCAGTTGCAACTGGAACTCTCTTGGTGAAAACTCTGCCTGTTCCAAGTGGGTTAGGAAATATCAATGGAAAAGTCTCTTCCTCACAAGGTGGGGGAGTTGATAGTGCCAAGATAACTACGACAATTGGTGGTTACCGAGTAATTTACATGACAAGTTCAACTGGTGATTACTTAATGAGTAATCTGTCTCCGAGCACTTACTCTCTCAAATACACCAAGAAAGGCTTTGTAAGCCTAACCCAAAGCGCTCAAGTTGTCGCCAATACTACAGTTACTAAAAATGTCACTCTAACGAAAAGGTAAATCCCAATGTCTAAA
>DATIHF010000002.1:0-2577 GCA_035480955.1 Saccharimonadales bacterium (SeqCode)
TTTGTTGTTAACTAGCAAAAAAGCACCAATTGCCAAAATTGCTACAACAACTACTGTAATTATCAAAGCTCGCATTTTTGTTCACCTCCTTTACGCATAAGTTTCCGGAATTACGTCCGCTACTGCTTCTTTCAAAGATTCCAGAGCATGACTAACCTTTTCGTTATAAGTTGCCCCGTCCATTTTAGCATTCTCAAAAATGTAGCTTCCGCTCGCGAGAACATTGGCTCCCACTTCGGCACATTTTTTCGCGGTGTCCGGCTCGATCCCGCCATCAATTTCAATAATCAGGTCTGGTCGCATCGCGCGCAACTTGCGGATTTTATCCAGTACTCCGTAGACAAAATGCTGTCCAGAAAAACCAGGATGGACCGCGAGCAGCAAAGCGACGTCAATTTTGTCAACGAAATGTTGTAGTCTTTCTACTTTTGTCTCTGGGTCCAATGAAAAACCAAAAGGAATCTGGTGCTGCTTCATGTGATTAATCAAACCCAGTGGATCACGAGCTGATTCTAGTGGGAAAATTATCCTGCCTGGTTTGAGCTCTATGAAAGGATCGAGCCAATTCTCGATCTGCTCAACCATCAATTGGATTTCAAATTTTACTTTAGTTCGGATTGCGGCAACATCTTTCGCAGCAATGGTCTGGTTACGAGCGTAAACGTTGTCCACGATATCGATCTGAACCCATTCAGTCAAAGGTTCGATTGCTTTCAATTTCTTGTGATAATCCGAGGAGGTTTTTGCTAAGATCGCTGGTAATATCTCAACCATTGTTTTCAATTTCCTTAATTTTATTTATTCTTCGGCTATGGCGCTCTTCATTACTAAATTTTCTACCCAACCATTCCTCAATCAAACTTTGGGCTTCATTTTCAGAAACAAAACCTGCACCAATTGAGAGCACGTTCGCATCGTTATGATCGCGAGAAAGCTTGATTATTTCGCTATTGCCTCCGTAGTAAACAACCGCACGAATGCCTTTGACTTTGTTGGCAACGATTGCTTCACCTTGACCACTCTTGCCAAAAATTATTGCTTTTGAATTGTCTGGATCTTTGGAAACTCCCTGGGCAGCTTTGGCAATAAAGTCTGGATAATCATCATCAGGGTTGAAAGTATCGGCGCCACAATCGATCACTTCGTGACCACTAGAAGTCAGAAAGGCTTTAACTTTTTCTTTTAGTTCAAAACCCGCGTGGTCTGTTGCTAAATAAATCATTTGATCACTTGGGCAGCGTGAATAACTTGTTCTATTAATCTGTTTGAATAACCTAGTTCGTTGTCGTACCAAGCAAAAACTTTCACCATATCGCCATCAACTACTTGGGTAAGATCTAGATCAACTATCGAGCTCTCGGTTCGCCCGACAATGTCAGAGGAAACCAAGGGGTCAGAAGAAACTGCCAAAATTCCTTTGAGATAACCATCAGCTGCTTCGGTAAGAGCAGAGTTAACTTCTTCCACACTGGTTTTCTTTTTTAAAAGAAAAGTAATGTCAGAAATTGATCCCACTGGGGTCGGAACGCGAATTGACATACCATCAAACAAACCTTTCAGTTCCGGTAGAGCTTCTGTTGTCGCGATCGCTGCCCCAGTTGTCGTCGGAACTATGTTAATCGCCGCGGCTCGTGCTCTTCGTAAATCTTTGTGAGGACCATCTTGGAGTAGCTGATCTTGGGTGTAGCTATGAACTGTGGTCATCATGGCTTTAACAATGCCAAATTTTGCTTGCATGACCGCCACTACTGGGGAAATACAATTAGTCGTACAGGAAGCGTTGTTAATAACTTTCGAGCTGCCATCGTCTTTGTCAGCATTTACTCCAATTAGATAGGTCCCGACCCCGGCACCTTTAGCGGGAGCAGAGATGATCACTCTTTTGGCTCCGGCTTTGACATGCAAACTCGCCCCTTCCATATCAGTAAAGCGTCCAGTGGACTCGATCACAATATCGACCCCAAGCTGTCCCCAGGGCAACACCGATGGGTCTTTCTCTGCGTAAACCCGGTAAGGTTTGCCGTCGACAATTACGTTTTGAGCATCACTGCTGACACTTTTTGAATAAACTCCGTAGGAACTATCATATTTGAGTAAGTGGGCAAGAGTTTTAGCATCGGTCAGGTCGTTGACTCCGACTACTTCTACCTCATCCGCGTGTTTATCTAGCGCGACTTTAAAAGCTTGACGGCCAATCCGGCCAAACCCGTTGATTCCAATTTTATACATTTGGTCTTTTTACTCCTTTAGATTATTATATCAGCTTTTACTGATTAAAAATTACACTTACTAATCTCGGTAACTCATTAGAAATACTGTAGTAAACTACCTTTCCCTTTTTCTTGCTCCTAACCAACTGCTCCTTTCGCAATAACCTCAGTTGGTGAGAAACTGCTGAGACAGAAAGTCTTAATGTGTCAGCAATATCCCCAACACAAAGAAATTCTTTTTTTGAAAGCAAAATCAATATCCTCAATCTAGTTTCAGAATCTAGTAACTCCAAGACTACCTGTATTTCCTTTAGTTTTTGATCAACAAAAATCTCATTTTGCAGTTTTTTAAGAGTCAATGGGTGAG
>DATIHF010000003.1:0-8107 GCA_035480955.1 Saccharimonadales bacterium (SeqCode)
AATTTTGAAAAAAACAGGCTAGTATTGCACTACTGTTTTCTCAAAGCGAAAGTCGACCTTTTTAAAGGCTTTATTTTCTATTCTAGCTTTAGTTAAAAGACTTTGTAAAGTAGTGACCTGACTCGCTAAATCTTTATCAGAAGAAAAATAGACCACCAAATTATCTTTTCCTTTCACTAAAAAATCTCCTTCGTCTGTTTTGGTAATCGACTCAATTTCAAAAAGTTTTGCCTTCTGCAGCAGTACCCTTAGTTTATCTTGTTCTGATTCAACTTTTTTCTTCGTTTCAGTTGTCGCGATTTTTGGAGAAAGGTTGGCTAGGACTCCTTTAAAACTATTTGAAAATGAAAAATGAGTAGAGAAAAGCAACCAAAAGAGCGTTCCTAAAATTACTAAAGCAATTAGAATCAAACCAACGATCTTGCTGGCAGTATCTCGCCAGGCGTGCTTTTTATTAACTGAAAAAACTGGGGCTGGAGAGCTTTTGAAATCCATAAGGAAAACTTTTGCCTAATTAACTAGTTTTAGGGTTTCTCGAGCGAGTATCTTTGCAGCGTCTAGATTGAGATTGCGTCGGCCACTCTTGGCACTGCTCTGGTATTTTTTATAGTCATGCATGACCAGATTGATCGCCGCCAACAATCTCTTTGGAGTCAACCTTTCCTGGGGAAGGATTACTGCTGCCCCAAGCTTTTCCATGACCTGAGCGTTTTTCATTTGTTCATTTTTCGCCGCGATCGGCAAGGGAATAAAAACCGCCGGGATCGCCAGTGCCATCGCCTCAGCTACGGTGTTTGCCCCGCTTCGACCAACTACCAGTGAGGCTGCAGAAAAGATTTCCACCGAATCTCGAGAATCAAACCAGGTTCCCAATTTATAACGTCCCGCTAATTTTGGTGGCAACTGAGTGGCAAAGGCAGTCAATGTTTCAAAATCTTTGTAAGTTTGCGAGGTGCCGCTTTGGTGCACAACGTTATATTTTTCCAGCAATTCGTGAAGAATTTCCAAAACCATTTCGTTGATGATGTGAGCGCCTTGATTTCCTCCAGTTATGTAAATCGTTGGCCGAGCGGCTCTTTTTTTGGAAAGATTCAAAAGCTCGGCTCTGATTGGGTTGCCGGTCAAAACGGCTTTACTTTTGGGAAAGTGGTCCAATGACTCTTCCCAGGAAACCGCAATCTTTTTGGCAAAGCGAGAAACAAATTTATTGGACAAACCTGGATTGAGTGTTTGCTCATGGGTGATAATTGGCACCCCAAGTACCCAACCGGCGAAGACTACTGGAGCGGCAACATAGCTACCGAAAGAGAGTATGGCACTGGGACGCTCTTTTGAAAGGATACCTAGGGCTTGGAAAACTCCAATGGGAATTTTGCCAATACTCCAAAGAGTGTAGCGAGTAAAACGCCTTTGGATCCGGCCTGGAGTGATTGAATAGAATTTTATCCCCAGATTTGGAATGACAACTGATTCGGCTGAAGCGGCTTTGTCACCTTCAGTTGAACGAGATCGTCCAATAAAAACAATTTCTACCTCAGGGTTTTTTTGTAGCTCTTCGATTGTTGCCAGAGCCGGTGTGAGATGACCGCCAGTCACAATGATTTTACGCATGATTTTTAATTATACTATGAGAGTTAATTCTTTGCTTCACTGGTGTTTTTTGAAATATTGAGAAGTATTGCAACACCAAACATCGCCGAGAGGAGCGAGCTGCCTCCGTAAGAAATAAAAGGTAGTGGGACCCCAGTCAAAGGCAGCAGCGCAACCATGCCGGCCAGATTGATAAAAACCTGAACCCCGATCCAAATCCCGATTCCGCTCGCAAGAAGCTGACCAAATCGATCACCGATTTTCCCGGCAATACGAAAAGCTCGAAAAACAATCACAAAAGGAAGAGAAATGAAAATCAGGGAACCAATAAAGCCGAGCTCGTTACCAATCACTGCGAATATCGAATCAGTAGTAATTTCTGGGATATAGCCGTATTTTTGCCGAGATTGTCCGAGACCAACTCCAAACCAGCCACCGGACCCAAGGGCAATCAAAATTTGGTTGATGTGATAGGCCGCTCCTTGAGGATCAGAGCTCGGGTGCAGAAAAGTCAAAAACCTTTCCCGACGATAAGCCGAGGAAAGAATGAAACCCCCGATCGCGACCAAACCAACTGGGATTATCATTAGAAAATGTTTGATGGGCGCACCAGACAAGAAATAGATCATCAGGCCGATCATTGAAATAATCATTGCGGTTCCCAAGTCTCTCTGCACCAGCAAAATCCCTAAAAGTAAACCAGTGAGTGTCACAAACGGCCAAAGTTTGACCCTTTTTGACAAGTAAGCTGATAAATAAATAATGTAGGCGAGCTTGGCAAATTCGGAAGGCTGAATCGCGAAAAGCTTCCCAACTCCGATCCAGCGTTGCGCTCCGTAAATGGTAATTCCCACGTGCGGAACAAAAACTAAAAGCAAGAGAACTATTGCTCCGAGCATAAAAATCGGGGCCAGTTTCTCCCAAAGCTGGTAGGGTAATTTATAGATGATGAAAGCTCCAAAGGCTCCACCGAGTGCCCAAATCACTTGAAGTCTGGCAAGCCGAGTCGGATCACCAAAGTCTCTTTCCGAGGTGACCGGGGAAGCATTGTAAATCATCAAAAGTCCAAAAAGGACCAACACAAGAGCGAGCGCCAAAACAACCAAATCCGGTCGATGAGCTTGGGCTTTTTGGGCAACATTGTGGTGTTTTGTTTTCATCTGGAAACTAAAGTATAACGTAAAAACCAACCCTCTGAAAAATTAAAAAACTCTTGACTAGGAGAGTAAGTTAATCGATAATTAGTGTAATGCCTCACCACGAGACCAAAGCTGAGAAAAGCGATAATAATCTAATTATCATTTCATTGGCGGGAGTTTTTCTAATCATCGCTGTTTTGGTTCTTTTCTTCGTCCAAAAAAACCGCTCAACCAATTCGTCTTCTAATTCTTCAGCAAGTACCGCAGCAACTACAACCTACAAAAGCCCAACCCTTGGTTACACAGTCACCTATCCATCCAGCTGGCCTAAAGATGAGACCAGTGGAACAATGACAGATGGACAAACTTATAAAATAGTTCTTCTTAACCGGAAAGATGCAGACAAAATCACTAATGGTAAGCCAAATATCATGATTTATGAAAATTTCAAAGGCGATTTCTGCAACACTACTGATCCAAACTGTAAAGCAGAAACTGTGACTCTCAATGGAAAGTCGGTAACAAAAATAACCAATGCGACTATTGGCACGACGATCTACAAACTGGATGACAATCTACTTGTTTTCACCTTCCCCAACGGTGATCAAGCAGCGATTGATAAAGTGATGCAAAGCTTCACTTACTAAATGGAACCACAGCCTGCCCAACCCACTCCGAAACAAAATTTACTAGATAAAAACGTCCCAAATCCACTAGCCAAAAATCCAAATTTCTTTACCCACAAGGTCTTTGCGGCTATTGGTCTGATTCTGATTGGAGCAATCATCGCAATTGCTGGTATCTGGTGGTATGTGCAGAGTCAGGATAAAAGTAGTGGGGTTGAGGACACAACTACAACAACAAAGGTTTCAACTACATCAGCTAAAACAGCCACGATCTCAGCAACAAAAGACGAAACAGCAGGTTGGAAAACTTATACTTCAATCAATAAAGTTTATACTTTCAAATATCCTGTGGATTTTACCCTTTCGACCGACAACACAGGAATTTTAGACAATTCTAGCAAAAGCTATATTTTTAGTGTTGATTCGGTTGAAACAACTTTGTCAGTCGAAGATTGGATCAAAGCTAACATATGTACATCAGCAGAACTTTGTTCAGAAAGAGTGGCTGGTGTTTTAAGCAATTCTTTACAATTTGATGATTACGCACATTATCAAAGTTTTGAAACTGTTGTAAAACATGAAAACAAATTATATGAGATTTCAATGACTTCCAGAAATGCCGATACAGCAGTGACGCAAGGAATTAAATCGATTTACCTAAATATACTTTCAACCTTCAAATTTCTTTAGAGTTTATTTACTATTTCTTTAAATTGCATTCCTCTATCTTTATAGTTTTTGAACATACCAAAGCTGGCGCAGGCTGGGCTTAACACTATTATATCCCCACTCTTGGCACTCTCTCGTGCCTGAGACACAATTTCAGCCATGTCTTTTGCTCCCTCTTTAATTTCGCCTTTAAATTGCCCAGCTTTTTCTATCGCTTCTTTTATCTTACCGGCCATTTGGCCAATTAATACCACTGTCTTAACATTTGCTGCGTTCACAATTTCCTTACCCAACTCTTCATAGTTTGAACCTTTATCACTACCACCGAGAATTACGATCTCTGGAGCAGTGAAGCTTTTGATCGCCGCAATCGCTGTTTCTGGAGTCGTGGAGAAAGTATCGTTGTAGTATTTGACGCCTTCGAGCTCTCGAACAAATTCCAAACGATGTTCGAGTCCTTTGAAATTTTTGATCGCGGTATTGATTGGGTTGATTGCAATCCCTAGGGCTGTTGCCGCTCCCACGGCACTGGCCACATTTTCCCAATTATGCTTGCCCAGCAGACCTATTTCCGAAAGTCCCACGACTCTTTCCGCCGCGGCTCCGAGCCGTCGGTAGATCGAGTCATTACTGACGAAAATCCCCGTGTTTAGCTCAGCTTTAGTGCTAACTTGGATTTTCTTTGAATTTCCTAATTCTAAAAATTCTCTGCTATGCGGGTAGTCAATATTTATGACGGCGAAATCGGCTGCTCCTTGGTGCGCCACGAGATTAAATTTTGCCGCTTTGTATTCATGAATATCTTTGTGCCAGTCGAGGTGTTCCTCAACCACCATCAGCACGACCGCGACATGAGGACTTTTATCAAGGTCAAAGAGTTGAAAACTCGAAAGCTCGAGCACCACAAAACTCTCGGGAGTAAGTTGAGGTAGCAGATCTAGTGCTGGGTTGCCGATATTGCCTGCCAGAAAAACATTTTTTCCAGCAGTTCTAAGAATTTGGTAGATCAGCGTTGCGGTCGTGCCTTTTCCTTTGGTGCCAGTAACACCAATGATTTTCGCGCTTGTTTGGTCAAAAAATATTTTGGTGTTGGAGGTGAGAGTCGCTCCTTGTTTGACTCTAGCATCAATTTGCGCCACATCAGGTCTGATCCCAGCTGTGCGAACTAAAATTTCAAAATGGGAAAGATCAGTCAGGGAGTCTGGTCCAAAGTTTGTTTTTACTCCGAGACTGCTAAATTTTTCCACGACTTCGGACCCGAGTTGGTCTTTAGTTTTTTGGTCTAGCACTGTCACAAAAGCGCCCTGATTTTTTAGAAAAGTAGCACTGGAGTAACCCTCGACTCCCGCTCCGATTACCGCGACTAGTTTTTCTTTGTATACTCTCATAGTCTCAGCAGTGCGACAAAAATCCCAATAAAGGCTGAGATTGCCCCGAGTAACCAAAAGCGCATCGTTACTTTCGTCTCATCCCAACCTTTGGCCTCGAAATGATGGTGGATCGGGGAAGCAAGGAAAACTTTTTTCCCGTCTCGTAGGGCTTTGCTGGTCCACTGAATCAAAACAGAGCCGGTTTCCACAACAAAAACAAAGCCGATTATTAGTAAAACTAAAGCTGAGTTGGTTATCAAAGCTATTGTCGCCAACATCGCTCCCAGGGCCAACGCTCCCGTATCTCCCAGCCAAACTCGCGCGGGGTAGATATTGAAATACATAAAAGCAAGGAGCGACCCGAGAGTAACAGAGATGAAGAGTGAAACATCAGGAAAATTAGCAATTGATACCAGATACCAAAAGGCCAGAAGCGCGATGATCATCAGTCCGGGAACTAAACCATCGAGACCATCTGTGATATTGACGGCGTTAGTGGTGGCCACGATCACTCCCGCGGCGAAAGGAATATAGAGCCAACCCAGCTCAAAACTCTTACCGATAACGGGTAAATAAACACTCGAGAGATGAAGCTTGTCATAAAGAAGAACAGCGAGGAGCAAAGCGAGCAACCACTGCAGGAAAAATTTATAGCGAATTCGCAAACCCCAAGCACCAGCCATTGAAAACCCGTAAAACTTCCGAACATCATCATAAAGGCCTAGTAGTCCAAAGGAAAGGAGCGCGATGTAGAGAATGGCGGCGATCCAATTGGTACCATAAAGCTTGGAAAAAATATTGTAGCCGGGAACGATTTTGTAAAAAACCGCCGAAAGAACAATAGTTACAACAATTATTAATATCCCACCAGCATTGGGAGTTCCGACTTTCCAGCCGTGTAAACGGTTAACAATCGAAGTTACCGCCCCAAAAATATCCCGTTGGGATTCTCTTTGTCTTTGAAATTTAAGTTTGTAGAGAAGATTGATGAAAGGAACGGCCAAAAGGAAAGTGGTCCCAAAGGTAAATAAAAGTACGGCTAATAAATCAACCATAAGCTAAATTTTACCAAATTAACCTTAGTAATGCATTAGCTAACCAGCTTTGACCTTGCTTCCGCCATTGCGAGCAGCGTTAAGAAGAAATTTCACCAAGCGAGATATTAAGTGGACTTGTTTGAGCCAAATGCGAGTTGTCCAACGTATAGGAGCGACTGAAATTTCTTTAGCAGCGCAAGCCTGGCGGAGGTTTTGGTTACTTTTTTAAAAAGTAACAACGAGTTTAGCGATAAACCTCATACCGATGAGAAGCAACCTCGTCGTGATCCACTGCTTTCCCTTCCATAATCAAGGGAATTCTTTCCAAATGTTTCAGGAGAGAACCTTTGAGGTAAATCAAATCACCTGTTTTGATGATACTGGAGAGCACTCCCGCGGCTTCGAAAACATCCGACACCCAAATCACGGTCCCCTTTTTTAAACGAGGCTCGGCTTCTTTGACAATATATTTTGTCAAAGGTCCCACGGCAATCAAATAATCTGGCTTGACCTCAACAACTTCTTTACCGACTTCTCGGTGCCCTTTTTCTTCCCATTCCCCCAGCTCTCCCATCTCGCCCAGCACAGCAATTTTTCTTTTGGCAGGGTACTCTTCAAGAGTCTGAAGACCAGCAATCGTCGAGGCAGGAGAAGCTCTTCTCGAGTCATTGAGGATCACGCTACCGCGGGGTCCGCTCTCAAGACTCATCCTTCCCTCCATTGGTTTTAGATTACCTAGCCCATGAGCAATCAGTGACAGGTCCATTCCTGAAACGATACCGACGGCCGCCGCCGCCAAACAGTTGTAAACAAATTGACTCCCCACTAAACCAGTTTTTACTTTCACCATCTGATCTTTATAATGTAAGTTAAATTCCAGTCCTCCTAGTCCTAAAGAAATGCGGTTGGCCCAAACTTGGCAGCGATCCTTGTCCAGTCCGTAGAAGAGAACTTTTCCCTTGCACTGATCAGCCATCCGCCGCACTTCAACAACATCGTAATTTAAAATTGCAAACCCGTCTTTTGAGACTGAGTGGACCAATTTAGATTTTTCCCGGATGATATTCTCGAGTGAACCAAGATGTTCTTTGTCAGCGTGAACTGGCGAGATTCCAGTTACAACCGCAATCTGTGGGTTTGCCAAAAACAAATGCCGGTCCATTTCTCCCAGATGATCAATCCCATACTCTAGTATTAGTTTTTCTTGACTAGTGAGTTTTAAGATCGTGATTGGGATATTGTAGTTGGTGTCGAGATTTACATCAGTTGTGAGAGTTTTAAACTTCTCTGAAAGCACGGAATCAATCGCTGCTACGGTATTCGTTTTTCCGTAACTTCCTGTCACTCCAATAACAGTCGTTTTTGAATGAGATTGCAACCAAAGTTTAGCCAAAAGTCTCCTCGAGGTATGGAAAAATGGTCTAGCTAAATTTTTTAATCTTGGTCGGCGAATTTTCGGCATTTAAATATAAACTCTAGTAACTCTTTTGCTCAGGTTTACTGCAACTTCATACGGCGAGGTCTGCAGTTTTTCTGCGACTTCTTCAAAAGTGATCTTTTCTTTTCCCTGAGTGCCAATCATGACAACTTCTTCCCCGGCTCGGATATCTTCGTGAATATCAGTAACATCGATGGCGGACTGGTCCATGGAAACTCTTCCGGCCAGTGGCGCTCTC
>DATIHF010000004.1:0-4706 GCA_035480955.1 Saccharimonadales bacterium (SeqCode)
GGAAATTTGAAAGTCCCTCACCGTGTTTGTCAAAACTGTGGAACCTACGACGGCGTCGTGGTTACTACCCCTAAAGTAAAAACTAAAGTTACAAAAGTAGAGCAGGAGAAATAAGAATAATAGTGTTCTGCCATGAAAAAATTCAACGATAAGCGTCACAGTGCCCGAGTAGTTGCTCTACAGGCACTTTTTGAATGGAGTTTCAACAGCGTTGACGTCGAAAAGATCGCCAACCGCAATCTGGAAACTAATTTGTCTGATTCAGAAGAAACTGTTGAGAAAGAAGTCGACCTGGAATTGGTCAATTTTTTACTAAAAGGCACTACTGAAAATCTCGATAACATCGACAAAATTATCGAAAAAGCTGCTCCTGAGTGGCCTCTTGAGCAAATTGCCAAAGTTGATCTAGAAGTCTTGAGAATTTCAATTTTTGAACTCTACATTGCTCGCAGTGTCCCACCAAAAGTCGCCATCGACGAGGCGGTAGAGCTGGGAAAAGAGTTTGGCGGAGAGAACTCCAGTAAATTCATCAACGGAGTACTCGGAACGGTAGTCAAAGAGCTGATGCCAGAGGTTGACAAAGAGAGCGCGAAGAAGCACAGTAAAAAGTAAGCATGGATATTCAAAAAAGAGTTGTCGAAATTGTTTCAAAATATTTAGGAGTGCCTCAAGATGAGATTGATCTGGATTCGCATTTGCAGGACGATCTAAATTCTGATCCTTTGAGCAAAGCCGACCTGGTAATTTCCCTGGAGGATGAGTTTAAAATTAAAATCCCTCCGGAAGAGCTGCAGAGATTTGAAAAAGTGGGTGATATTGTTGACTATATTGCTGAAGAGCTTGGTGAAGTTTGACAATGTTTGAAGAGCTGGAAAAAAACCTCAAAATAAATTTCAAAAACAAAGATTTACTCAAAAGTGCCTTTATTCATCGCTCTTATCTCAACGAACACGCTGAAGAAAAATTACCTCACAACGAACGTTTGGAGTTTTTAGGCGACTCTGTTTTGGGTTTTATCGTTTCCGAACATCTATTCAATACTTATCCGGATAAACCTGAGGGGGATTTGACCAATTACCGCTCCAGCATCGTCAACGCCCGCACTCTCGCAGAAGTAGCCAAAGACCTCTCCTTGGGAAAGTATTTGCTTTTATCAAAAGGTGAGGAAGCGACTGGTGGACGGGAGCGACAATACTTGTTGGCGAATACTTTCGAGGCTTTTTTGGGGGCCCTTTATTTGGACCTGGGGATCAAACCCTGCTCGGAATTGCTAAACGCTCACCTGATCCCGCGCCTTAACTCAATAATTAGCCAAAAACTTTACAAAGACTACAAGAGTGCTTTTCAGGAAAAAGCTCAAGAAAAAGTCAACATTACCCCAATCTATCAAGTAATCGAGGAGACTGGACCAGACCATGACCGCACTTTCAAAGTGGGAGTTTTTTTGGGTGAAGAGAAAGCTGGAGAGGGAGCTGGCAAAAGCAAACAACTCGCTGAGCAAGAGGCGGCACGGAGCGCACTTGAAAAGTTTAGCTAGATAAGCTAGAATCCCCAAAGTTTTAAAACTAGACGAAGGGGTAATTCAAGAAATATACGAAGACGTATTTTTGAGGACAAAAATGGTAAAAATTAGATTAGCTCGAGTTGGGACCACCAACCAGCCAAAATTTAGAATTGTAGTTGCCGAAAAAAGCCGTGCTACGCAGGGTAAATTTTTGGAAGTTATTGGTACTTTTGACAAAACTACTAAGCCAGCTGCCTTCACCCTGGAGAAAGAACGCTACGATTACTGGGTCAGCCAAGGCGCCCAGCCTTCTGAAACCATCTACAAACTCGTTAATAAAGGCGACTAGATGGGAGATCTTCTTCTTTTCATTGTAAAAAATATCGTCACCGAGCCAGAGCATGTCTCAGTCGAGGAAGTCAAAGCACCGACCGGAGAAATAAACTTGGAATTGAAAGTCTCACCCATGGATATGGGAATCGTCATTGGCAAAGGCGGTAAAGTCATCAAATCCCTGCGTAATTTAGTCAAAACCAAGGCTATTTTGGAAAACAAACGCGTCAATATTGTTTTGGTCGAATGAATTTCAAAATTCTCACTCTTTTTCCCAATTATTTTACTTCCCCACTCGAAGAAGCCTTACTAAAAAAAGCTATCGATAAAAAAATTATCAACGTCGAGCTGCACAATTTACGCGACTACTCTGATTTAGAGCATCAAAGCGTCGATGACACACCCTATGGTGGTGGAGCAGGTATGGTTTTGCGTGCTGATGTTCTCTCCAAAGCGATTAATGAGCTCAACAAAGATAAAAAATCCCTAGTAATTCTGACAGATCCTTCTGGTGAAAAATTTAATCAGAGTCTAGCGAGCACTCTTTCAGAAAAAGAGGACATTATTTTGATTTGCGGCCGCTACGAAGGGGTCGACGAGCGTTTTAAAGAGCTCTACGTCGATCGAGAGATCTCAATTGGGGACTATGTCCTCAACGGTGGTGAGGCCGCTGCTTTAGTCATCATTGACGCTGTTTCCAGATTGGTCAAAGGGGTGATTGGAAGCCCAGAATCTTTAGAATTTGAGTCTTTTTCAGAGGTAGAGATCGACAATAAAAAAGTCCAAATTCTTGATTACCCAACTTATACCAAACCGGCAGACTTTGAAGGTGAGAGCGTCCCTGAAGTACTGCTTTCCGGAAATCATGGGGAGATTGCGAAATGGAGAAAAGAAAAAGCGCTCTCGAAAACCAAAAGACTCCGGGGGGACCTGCTCAAGTAATTATTTGAACGGGTCGGTAACACCTTTCGGACCTGTGGGCAGAGGGTTGTTGGTTACATTGGTAAAGAGAGAACTCTTGAGATCCTCAAGCAATTTTTTATCCGCGGCGGAAAGCTCGGGAAGTGGTTTAGTGTACTGATCAGCCGAAATAGTCGGCAGCTGTCCGAAGGGAGCGGAAACAACTACAGAATAAGTAAAATTATTTCCAGTAGCGCTGGATTTGGAAGTAGAGAGAACTAACAAACGCTTAGAGCTCTCTAGAGCTTTTAAGAACGTTTTAAAATTATTGTCATCCCCAGTCATTCCTAGCTCAACTAGCAAATCGCCTTTTGGACTGTTAGCCGTTGAAGTATTCGTTGCGGGAGAGACTGCTCCTGCCGAGGTTACTGGTTGAGAAGTTTGGGCTGAGGTGGCTGGAGTGGCGGAAGCAGTAGCAGTTTTTCCGGGGATAATTTTCACAGTCGTGACGGTGAGCCCACCGGTCTGAGCGAGTTGCTGTATACCACGGACTAGTCTGGCAACGTCTTTTTCAATTGGCAAAGCTTCTTCAGCTATTTCCAGGTTTGCATCAAGCTTATCGACGTTATTGGCAAGATCGGAGAGCTTTCTAGCTTTACTTTCCAGTTGAGAGACTATTTTAGAATCTTCATTGACCACCCGATAGCTTGCCGCAATTGCATTAAACTGAGGAATTATCACCGTTGGCACAAGAAAAACCACGATTACGATTGCGACAATTGCAACTAAATATGATTTAAGGTTTTTCATGGTGTTTGTTGGTAAACTCCTTTTTTCAAGAAAGAAAGCTTAATCGAAAATTTATAACCATCAGTTGGGTTTCCAGAAAAAGAGACCAGGTTTACTTTGTCAAAGTAATCATTTGCAGCTTTGTTGGTCAGATTGCCAACCCATTGCTTGAATACATCAGAAGTTTTGGCAGACCCACCAACAAAAGTTTCTCCATTCGCGGAGATATCTACTTCGGTCACGGCAATCGTGGGAGAGGTCAAGGCCGCTTTATCGATCTGATCGACTAAAGTTGAAGAGGGAATCGTCGTGGTCAGTAGAGTGTAAATTTTATCTAGTTTTTCCTTAGTAGCAATTGCTTTAACTTCAACACTAGCGTTTTTTTGAATAGAAGAAACTGCTTCCTTACGTCTATTTTCCAATAAATTCGACTGGACATAAAGATAGCCCCGAACGAGCAGAATCAAAAGAATTATGACTCCAATTAGGCCAATTACTGCTATGGCAACGACGTTTATTTTGCGCTTATAAACTCCCGTTTTAATCTCGTTTTCCGTTATTTGCGGGAGAAGGTTGATCCCACCTGGTTCGTCTGGCTCAGCTGCTTTTGGCGCAGGCGGAGGAGCCGGACTCTGCGGTGGCGGTGTATTTTGTGGTGGTTGAGACGGCAGTTGATTTTCCATAACTAAACTTGTTTGAGAGCTAGACCGACGGCAACTCCGTAGCTTGTCCCTTCATCAATCAATCTTTTTGATAAGGACTGTGGCAGAGAAATCCCATCCCAGGGATTGCCAACCTGAACTTCCAAACCTAGGGCCTCCGCTAAATAAGTAATAATTCCTGGTAGTTTGGCAGTTCCGCCAGACAAAATTACTCTTTTGACTGGTTTGTCAGGGTGTTTGTTTTGGTAGTAAGCGAGAGCTCTTCTTATTTCGTTGACGATCACATCAAAGACTGGCTTGATTGACTGCATCACTTTGCCTTCGAGTTGGGTAGAGTCGAGTCCGTAGGTTTTCATATATTCCACTGCTTGATCCAGCTCAAAACCCAGATCATTGGCGATTGCTCGGGCCAGAGCTAGGCCGCCGGTGGCGATTGAGCGAGTAAAACTTATGTGATTATCAGTCACTACCGTCAGATCAGTGGTTGAGGCTCCAATACTCGCTACCATTGTTGTGGG
>DATIHF010000005.1:0-5434 GCA_035480955.1 Saccharimonadales bacterium (SeqCode)
GAGCTCATTTTCCTCGCTGGGTACTTTATTTCTGCACAATTTTGCTCTTCGTCGCCAATGTTATCAATATCAGTGCCGATCTAGGCGCGATGGCCCAGGCAACGAAATTAGTGTTACCAGGATTAAATTTCACAATACTAGTCCTTGGCTTCACAATTTTCTCCTTAATTCTACAAATTTTTATTTCTTACGAAAAATTCGCTAGCTTTCTCAAATGGCTGGCTTTAATTTTGATCGCCTACGTTGTGACGGCTTTTTTGGTCAACGTCAACTGGGGTGAAGTGGCGATCAATACGGTTGTCCCACGAATTTCGCTAAATAAAGAAATGATTATTCTTATCGCCGCGGTCTTGGGTACAACTATCTCTCCTTACCTATTCTTTTGGCAAACTTCTCAGGAAGTTGAGGAAGAAATACTCGAAGGTAAAGTCACTCTGACTGAACGGAAAGACTCAACAACTGACGAGTCGATCAAAAAAATGAGAGTCGACGTCTGGTCAGGCATGTTTCTCTCCAACATTGTAATGTTTTTTATTATTGCTACCTGCGCGGCGACTCTTCACCAAAACGGGGTAACCAGTATCAACGATGCAGCTCAAGCTGCCGCCGCCCTCGAACCGTTGGCAGGCAAATACGCCTATTTGCTCTTTACCTTGGGGATAATTGGAACAGGACTACTGGCAGTACCAGTTTTGGCTGGGTCGGCTTCTTACGCAATTTCTGAAAGTTTTGGTTGGAAACAAGGACTCTATCGTAAACTTCGCCAAGCTTACAGTTTTTACGGGGTGATAATAATCGCCTTATTGATCGGTCTGGCGATTAATTTTATTGGGATTGATCCGATCAAGGCTTTGATCTTTTCAGCTGTCGTGAATGCAATAGTTGCGCCGGTGGTATTAGTTTTGATTGTTATACTTTCAAGCCGAGAAAAAATTATGGGGGAGAGAAAAAACGGTTGGCTGACAAAAATCACAGGGTCTGCCATTACTTTGATAATGATCGTTACCGCCGTTGTGACTCTTGTCGCTCTGGCCGTCTAACCAATCAAGGACTTAACTTCGGCAACCACTCGATCAGGGGTATAGTTACTTTTTATTATAAAAGCCGAGGCTCCCATCTCCAGACCTTTATTGACAAATTCGTCTTGCGCCACATTGCTGAGAATCAAAATTGGCATCCCCTCTTTGGGATTTTTCTGAAGATGTTCTAGTATTTGAAAACCTGAAACATCAGGAATATTCAGATCGAGCATCAGCAGGTCGTAGTTATTTTTCCCCAATGCCTCCAGACCCTCTTGGCCACTTGGAGTCGAGGAGATATTGTAGCCTGATTTTTTGAGCTGATGGACGTAAAGATCGCGGATGAATTGATCGTCTTCAATTATCAAAATTTTCTTTGGCTCTTGCTCCATTTCCTTGTATAATAGCACATTCTATGCTCTATATTGTCGCTACACCAATTGGAAATCTGAAAGATATCACCCTTCGGGCCCTGGAAATTTTAAGGGAGGTTGATCTAATTCTTTGCGAGGACACCAGACACTCTGGACAACTGCTACACCAGTACGAAATCAAAAAACCACTCCTTTCTTTTCACGAATACAATGAGATCGAGAAAATTCCCGAAATCATTACTAGATTGAAAAATGGTGAAGAGATTGCCCTAATTTCTGACGCGGGTACCCCACTGGTTTCTGATCCGGGTTTTAAACTGGTTCGTGCTGCGCGTGAAGAAGGAGTAGAGGTCAAAGCGATTCCTGGGGCATCGGCTGCCGTTGCCGCATTATCAATTTCAGGTTTGCCCTCTGACAAGTTTTTCTTTGTTGGTTATTTGCCAAAAACTTCAGGAAAAAGAGAGAGTTTGCTAAAGAAGCTAGCTAATCAGCAAAAAGAGCTGCCCGCTAGCCTAATCTTTTACGAATCTCCTTTTCGGGTGAATAAGCTTCTTGGGGAGCTTAGCAAATTTTTTCCGAACGCCAGTGTCTCTGTTACTCGTGAATTAACCAAAGTTCATGAAGAAGTTTTGACTGGTGAAGTCTCAGAAGTAAAGGAGCTCCTTGCCAACAAATCTCCCAAAGGTGAATTTACAATCATCATTCACTAATTTTTTCAGCAACTTTAAGTTCAAATAAATCTTGTCCTGTCATTGTTCCCGGTTTGGTTAGACCAAGCAAATCAAGCACGACAGGGGCAACATCAGCCAAAATTCCTGATGGGTATTGGGTGTTAGCTAGGTTTTGAAATTCTCTCGCAACCAAAATCAACGGCACTCTGTTGGTTGAGTGTTCCGTATCAACGCTGTTGTCAGTTTGAAGCATGACTTCAGCGTTACCGTGATCTGAGGTTACTACCATGCCCCCGTCTTTGGCCAAAACTTCGTTAAATAGTCTTTCGAGACAAATATCGAGATCTTCAATTGCTTTCGTCGTTGCCGAGATCGAACCAGTGTGACCAACCATGTCAGGATTAGCATAGTTGATGATATAGAAAGGATAAGAATCAGTTTTTAGTTTGGCAACCACGTAATCAGTGATCTCCAGAGCTGACATTTCTGGTTTAAGGTCATAAGTTGGGACTTTTGGTGAAGGTATGTGTACTCGATCCTCAAGTGGAAAAGGATCTTCTCTACCCCCGTTAATAAAATAAGTAACATGAGCGTATTTTTCACTTTCACCAATGTGAAGTTGTTTGAGTTGGTGGTCACTGACAACTTTGGCGAGTGGTTGAGATATTTTCTGCTGCGGAAAGGCAACCTCAACTGGCAGGCCTTCTTCATACTCAGTCATGGTGGCAAAGAAAAGATTTTTAAGTTCTTGCTCTCTTTTGAAATCAGTAAAATTGGGCAAGACAAAAGCCTGAGTCAGCTCTCTTGCCCGGTCAGCTCGAAAATTGAAAAAAATTACACTATCATTGTCTTTAACCGCCCCGTTTTGACCATTAGTAAAATCAATAATTGTTGGCTCAATAAACTCGTCCGTTCTTTTCTCTTGGTAGGAATCTTCGACAACTTTTCTTGGCAGAGTTGCATGTTCCCCAACACCGTTAACCATCGCGTCGTAGCCTCTCTCTACACGATCCCAATTTTTGTCCCGATCCATCCCCCAGTAACGTCCTGAGATCGTGGCGATTTTTCCAATTCCAAATTGAGCGATTTTGCTCTCGAGTTCGGTAATTAGTTGCAGTCCTGATGTGGGTGAGGAGTCCCGTCCATCGGTGAATAAATGCAGAAAAACATTTTGTACCTTATTTTCTTTGGCAGCCCAGAGCAGGGCGTAAAGATGCTCAATACTCGCGTGTACTTTTCCAGTTCCCAGCAAGCCAATCAGATGCACTCTTGAATGGTTGTTGTTTGCATGATCAAAGGCTTTTTTGAAAGTTTGGTTGTGGATAAAGCTCCCGTCCGCAATTGCGGAATTAATCCTCGATTCATCTTGGTAAACTATTCTTCCGGCTCCGATATTGAGATGACCAACTTCGGAATTCCCGGCTTCTCCTTTTGGCAGACCAACATTTTCTCCACTAGCTTGAAGTTGAGTATGCGGGTAAGCCACACTGATTGAATCAAAAAAGGGTTTTTTTGCTAGAGAAATTGCGTTACCTGCTCCTGCGGGCGCAATCCCCCAGCCATCGAGGATGACCAGAAGTAGAGGGCGGAGCGGTTTGGACAGTTGTAGCATTCTTAATTCTTAGTGTAATTAGTAGCTATTGTCAACTCAACCTGAGTTTGTTAAGATGATCTGCTGTTATGGTAGAAATTGCTCCCGAAATAATCTTTCATATTGGTCCGATTCCAATTACAAATTCTCTGCTCACCACCTGGCTGGTGATGATCGTGTTGATTGCTCTTGCTTATTTTGCCGGCAAAAATATCAAGAAAATCCCCTCTGGTTTACAAAACTTTGCCGAGCTGGTTATTGAAACTCTACAGTCAACCATAGAAAACATTGCTGGAGATCGAACTAAATTGTTTTTTGCTTTTTTGGCCACTTTTTTCATTTTTATCATTTCTTGTAATTATTTTGGTCTACTTCCAGGAATCGGCACGATTGGTTTCAAAGAAGTTCATGACGGCAAAGAAGTCCTTGTTCCACTTTTGCGCTCCCCCAATGCTGACTTGAATCTCACTTTGGGACTAGCAATTATTTCAGTTTTTCTGACCCACTATTTCGCTGTACATCTCCTTGGCTGGAAAAGCTATCTGGGTCGCTTTTTTTCCTTAAATCCAGTTTTTCTTTTTGTTGGTATTCTTGAAATAATTTCCGAGTTTACAAAACTCATCTCGCTTTCCTTCCGACTTTTTGGTAATATTTTCGCCGGTGAGGCTCTCTTGACCACAATTTCGGGAATCTTTGCTTTCTTTGCTCCCTTGCCCTTTATGGGACTGGAATTGTTGGTCGGTTTTGTCCAAGCAACTGTTTTTATGATGTTAACCTTAGTTTTTATGTCAATTTTATCTGAGAAACATGAAGTTCATTAAAGGAGGTGACTTTTAAAAGAGATGGAATTTTTATTAAAAGGTGGTTTGATTGTTGCCGTCGGAGGTATGATACCTGCTTTGGCGATTGGTTTGATCGGTATGAAGGCCATGGAGGCGATTGGTCGCAATCCTGAGGCCCAAGCTAAAATACTCCCTCCCATGCTTTTGGGAATGGCGTTTGCTGAAGCGATCGCAATTTACGCTTTGGTCATTGCTTTCATTAAGTAAGGAAGGAGAGGCTGCTTACTTTATTATTAGTTCTTTCGTGTAATGGAAATTTTTAAAGAGTTTGGTGTTAACTGGATACTACTGCTCGCTCAGATTGTGAATTTCACGATTCTGCTTCTACTTTTGAAAAGGTTTCTCTACAAACCTATTTTGAAAGTATTGGATGAGCGCAAGGCCAAAGTCGCTCAGTCTCTCAAAGACGCTGAGGCAATCGAGAAAAGAATGCAGGACCTGACAATCGAGCAGCAAAAGATCCTCGATCAGGCTAAAGAAGAGGCCAACAAACTCATTGCCGAGGCAAAGGCTGAAGCAAAAGAGCTTTCTGAGAAAAATATGGCAGAAACGAAAAAGAGTGTGGCCGCTGTTTTGGAGCAAAATGAAAAGCGTCTGAAGCTAGACAAAGAAGCCATGATGTCCTCTGCCAAAGCGGACCTCGCGGAGCTAGTTGCTGAAGCCACTGCCAAAGTTGCCAAAAAATCTATGACTGAGAAAGAAAATATGCGTTTGGTTGAAGAAACTATTAAGGAATTCTCCTGATGAAAGTCTCAAAAAAGGCTAAAAAGTTAGCCAAAGAAATTATTTTTGCTTCCAAGGAGAAAGGAACTACCAGCGAAGAGAAACTAAAAAAGTTTACGAAAATCCTCGTTGATTCAAAAGAACCAATTGCTTCGGAAATTTTGAGTGAAATAGTAAAAACTTACGAAAAAGAACTAGAGAGCAGTGTTTTGAA
>DATIHF010000006.1:0-84626 GCA_035480955.1 Saccharimonadales bacterium (SeqCode)
CTTCTTGACCGACATCCTCGAGCACATCCGCGACTACGTCGCTAAGGTGCACAGGATCCAGAAGAACCTCTGGGCAGAGCACAACGAATTCATTCTCGCCCTGTGCAGGCTGCTAGGGTTTATGCCGATGAAGGAGGAGAACAAAGAGACCGTCGCCGCGTAATTATCCCGACAACATCCACCCACCGAGCTCAACGCAACCGCGCTGGGCTCTTTTTTTATTTCCAAATTTTTGTGATAGAATAGGAAAATTCGGATTTCTTTAGGAGGGAGCCTGATGGGAAAGATCATTGATGATCCCAACAGTTCTAGATGGGTAACTCTCGCTGAGATCGCTCCGAAGGATATCAGAATCGAGGTCAGAAGATCCAAAGTCAAAAGAAAACGCCATGCTCGGGCGCAAATCGCAAAGCTTGATAAGGCTTGGGAGATCGTCTCTGAAAACGTTCGGATCTGGAGAGAGTCAAACGAATCAGTGAAAATAAAAGAGAGATTTAAAAAAGCCAAGCTTTCCTTTATCGACTCCTCAAATATTCTGGTCGAGTTCTATTTTACTGGACCACCAAGATTGTTGAGATACGGGGTTGATGATCTGCTTGTTCAGTTAACGGAAGGTACTTACGTTTCTTTCCAACGCAATATCGGTAAGGATTTGTATCACATAACCATTTCTGCTACCTATACCAAAGAAATTGTCCGCACCTAAGGTCTCGTTCTCGAGACCTTTCTTTTTTTCAAAATTTACTATAACAAATCTTACGATCGTACAAAATGTTAACGAAATTACCCTTTGTTTCCGCTGTGAAAAGCCTTATGGACGTCTTTGAGGTGACGGTTGGTAATATGCGTATAGATTTGCGTTGTGGAAATATTGGCGTGACCCAGCATTTCTTGGACGCTTCGTATATCGGCGCCATTTATTAATAAATCCGTGGCAAACGAATGGCGCAGAGTGTGAGGTGAAGCTTTGATCGGGATTTGGGCTTTTTTGACGTACTTTTCGACAATTCTTTCTACCGAGCGGGGAGTGAGACGCATTTTTTCCCCATTTTTCTCTGGTGAATCCGCTCCCGAGTAACGAATAAAAAGTGGGTTGTAGCGGTCAGTTCTTTGGTGCAAGTAACGGCCGATCCAGTCCGCCGCGTCGTCAGAAATGAAAACAACTCTTTCTTTGCCACCTTTCCCCACAATTCCAAACTCTCGTCTTTCCAGATTGATTTTATCTCGATTTAGCTTAGTTAATTCCGAAACCCGCAAGCCAGTAGAAAATAGAACCTCGAGAATCGCTTTATCCCGCAGCCCATCAAGTTTGGAAATTTCTGGAGAATTTAAGAGGCGAGAGAGCTGATCATTGTCGAGGACTTTGATCGGTCGGGGATCCTGATCTCCCAGCTCGATTTTCTCCGCCGCTAGAGTTTCGATATCGTTTTTGGCCAGATAACGCAGGAAGGCACGCAGCGCAATGATGAAATAATTTTGGGTGACTTTTTTGAGTGGTAAACCAGAGCGCTCATCTATATAGCGAGCGAGAAAGACGCGGTATTTGCGCACCATTTCTTGATTTATTTCTTTGGGGTCGATATCGCCAGCAAAATCCATAAATCTTTTGAGGTAGTGGTCGTAATTGCGGATAGTCAGTTGGGAAGCGTTTTTCTCAACTTCAAGATGTTCGAGGAAATCAGTAGTCAATTTGGACAGAGTAGACATTAGTTAAACAATACCAAAACTGAGGCTAGAAAGCAAATATTGTGCGACGCGCTAATTTGATCTAAAAAGATCGGATTGACAGTAGAGTTAGGTTGATAAATACTGTTGCCTCGCACGTTCACAACCTGTCCACCTCTTGTAAGGAGAGAGGCTCTTGTTCGCTTTCTTGCGATTCCTTTTCTGGTTCGTTACTTTGGCAAACCCAACTGCACCACAACACTCCAACAACACTTCACAAATAATCCTCCAACAAAACTCAACTGTCACCATTACCGTCTGGAAAGGCACTACTGGCTGCGGTCACGGCGGTATTTACTTGGTCGATCCAGATCTAGTGATCAATACTGTTTCCAAACGCCCAGAATCAAAAATACTCGGCTGGGACTTGCTTTTTGCAGACTATGCCACTGGCAAACAATCTCTAACTATCGGGCCCTACAGTAAAGGCACTGCTCTGCGTTTTGGAGTAGGCGTAAAAACCCCCAAGTGCAGTATCAACTTCACCCAGGATTCCGGTAATCGAGGGAAAATAACCAGCTACGGAAATCGCTGGACGATTGATTGGGAAGACTCACCACAGTATAAAGATGGCAAAAACTGGAATGACATTCACATGGAGATCATTGCTCACCCGACTGCTACAAGCATTGAAACTAATGTAGTCGCACAACAAGCTTTTAACTCTAACCCAGTTTACGGCAAACCTTGGCCTGCAAACAAAAATTACCCACTGACCGCTGGGCCCAACCAAGGACATCACGGCAATATTTACGCTTTTGACTACGGAATGGCTCAAGGGACAGAGTTAGATGCGGTTGAGAGAGGACAAGTCCTCTGGGTTGAGGATTCTTTCGGTAGCGGATCGTGTAGCTTAACAAATCTCAACAGAGTCAATGTGGTCGTCATACAAACCGAAGAAGGGGTCAACGTCAACTATCTGCATATTAAGAAAGGAAGTGCAGCAGTAAAAGTCGGAGAGCTCGTCCAAAAGGGACAGAAAATCGCCGAGGCGGGAAACTCGGGAATGGTCTGCACGAAAAGTGGCGGGGATGGATCACACCTACATATCGAGTGGGTCCATCATTGTAAAGATATTGATGAGTTAAAAAACTTACGCAAAAGCATACCAGTAGGCAAACCAACTTTTGCTTGGTCTTGTCCGAACTTTACTGCTGATGCTGGATTTAATAGAGGATAAAAGAGAAGTTGAGAGAGCAAGACCGCGATGGAAATTCTGTCGCGGTTTTATTTTTGGGGAAAAAGAACCGCCGTTATTCTCGTTTCCGAGCGGCGGTCCTCAAGGTTGCAGGTCGGCGGGTGCGCGGCCGGGTAACCTTGATTCGGACACGACACCTGGTGCAGGCGAAGCAGTCTTCGACAAACTCCATTGGTCCATGTCCGTTTGGGCAATCTCGTGTCGGTACAGGCTGAGCTGGTTTGGCCTCTGCCTTTTTCCGAGTTGAGAACCCGATGATCTTGCTCGAGCCTTTCTTCGAGCACTTGTGGGTACTTAGACACTGGTTGCAGAAGACTTCCCTGCAATTCTCGCAGTACCCGTAACCGTTGATCATGTCTGTCTTTTTGCATCCCTGACAATCAACCAACGTTAGCCCTCCTGGCTTCCAAATTACTCTGACTATTATAGCACATTTGAACTTAAATTGCAACCCATAGTCCTAGTGCTTGAGAACTAGAGAGCGCAAGGGATCTAAAGTCTGTACTTATTTTGGGAAAAGAAAAACCCTCACTCTTCGCAAGGGTTTGGACTTAAGGACCAAAGGTGATTATCTCGGCCGCTTTTTGACTTTCTTTTTCTTCTACTCTTGAGGCTTCTGTCTGCAAGAGCACCACCGAGTCAAACAGTAGTGTCGCCGCTTGTTTAAGTTTGTCAGAAAGTACATAAGTGGCAAATGTACCCGTATCGGTCCGTACTGACAGAGCAGTCAACGCAATCCTCACACTTCTCGTCAGGTGTCTGATCTCTTTGCTGTTGAAAAAAGGCAACTCTGACAAAATCTGATTGGTAACTCTCTGAATCGCTCCAATTCTCACGTTGCGGGTCCGGATGTGATAGGCGATCCGCTCCAGCAAGACTGCCATCTCAGTTAGTCGACTACAAGCTCTCTGAAAAGCAAAGTGCAGTGTTACTTGGCGACTCACATGCTCAGCAATGATCGTCTGAATGTTTAAAATTCTCCTCTCCGAGTAGAGAATCACCAGACGCATCTGATCTCTTTCTTCTTTGGCAGCACTGCGAAAATTGGTGTCCGCCATCAGGGCTCTTGCTTCTGCAACTGTGTTGCGCAGAGAATTGAGCTCTTCCTGATAGCCGGCGAGCATGTGTTCGCTTTTGCGCTCGGCAAAGGCAAGTCCGTCGATCACCTCATAGATTGGGACGCGGTGTCTGCCATTTGCATAGATGATCCCCAGCTCTTCTCGTTTCTTCGGGTCTTCAATAAATCTCTGCAGGAAAGCATCTTCACCGATAGTTACATAGCGTTTGTTGAGGACTGAACCAGCCGGGATTCTCATCAAATTATTGGGCGTCTTGAGCGGTTCTTCCCTCTTTCTGGGCAGTCTTGGTCGGTCTCCCGCGGTCACGAAATAACACTTACCGCTTACCAGCTGCAGTACTTCTGGTTTAGAGTGCTTGATTATCCTCCGGTTGATCCAGTAGCAAACTGGCTGAACGTCCTCCCGACTCCTGGGCATTTGCTCACATCCTGAAGGGTCCTGCCTTCCGATGCGCTTTGTCCTGCAAAAGCAAGCTGATTTTACGATTCTAAACACAAATTTGCAACCAAAAGGCTTAACCATTAAGATAGCGACTAAATGTCGATTTTTAATTACCTGCTTAATCGCAATCTGGCTCACGTCAAAAGATTTAACAATCGTCCACTGCTGTTTGGTGAATCAGTCGCCGAGCACTCTTTTTACGTTGCCCATTACACTCAGCTCCTTTGCTGGCTACTGGAATCTAAAAAAATCAAAATCGACACTCAAAAAGCAGTCAGTATGGCCCTTATTCATGATTCTGAGGAGGGTTTCTCCGGAGATATCCTCAATCCTTTCAAACATTTCAACGACAAAATCGCCTCCGCAATTGCTGAGGTCAATGAAGAAACCATTGAACTGATGTTTGAGGAATTGCCAAAGGAACTCTCTGGGGAATTAATCGAACTTTGGCATGAAGAACAAAAAAGAGTCTCGATCGAATCCCAAGTCGTGAAAGTCGCTGACAGCTTGTCGCTGCTTTCAAAGTGTTTTGAGGAGATGGAAGCGGGCAATAGTAATTTTCACGGAATCTACAAACGAGAAATTTCCAATCTCAACAAATTAAATTACCCTTGGTGGAAAAAAATAAAAAAAGAAGTAATGGCAGAATCTAGCAGCCAAATATAATACCCCTCTTGTAATTTTTCCTATTCTTTAATGTATAATTATTTTTGCGGCCAAAAATCTTTTCGAGAGGAGGGAAGATCCCATGCACTTGACGATCGATGGGTTTGGTGGCAACCCGGATCTTCTGGCAAACGTTAAGCTGGTGAAAGCCCTGCTTGACCGCTACCCGGAAGAGATCGGGATGACACCGATTTCGCAGCCGCACGTCTTCGAGTACCGCGGCGAAAAGCCCGAGGACTGGGGCGTGTCGGGCTTTGTGTTGATCGCGGAGAGCCACATCGCGATTCACACATTCCCGGATCATCAGCAGGTCTGGGTCGATGTCTTTTCCTGCAAGGGCTTTGACACTGACCCGGCAATCGCGCCGATCATTGAGGCGTTTGAACTTCAGAACCACCGCGTCCACAAGCTTGAGCGTGGCCTGGAGTATCCGCACAATGTCGTCGACAGCATTCCCGTCAACCACACCGAGCGGGAGCAAGTGGCAGCTGGAGTAAAGTGATGGACGACGGTAAACAGACGAAACAGATGGCCGCACCCACACCCGCCCCGTCGGAGCTCGCAAGACTCTCTGACGGGGCACCTTTTTTCCAAATAACTCCTAGTACCCAGAATTTAATATTATTTCTTGACACTTTTTATATTTCGAGTTAAATTACTTTTTGAAAGTCAGAGAGGATTCACTCAACACAGGCCGTTACGGACGAGACGAGATCGCTTGTCCATGCCAAGGACTACCTAGCATCCTCGTTCGCGAGTTGGCAGCTAGGGAACCGCGATAGACTCTGGTAATCTTGGCGGGTGTCCAGATGTCAGTCTAGGGTCTGTGTTGATGGGTCGAAGAGCCGGGGGAATCACGCCATCTTGCCCTCCAACTGAGGTGGTATGGTTCTCCCGGCACCGCAACCAATAGACCGTGTGTAGCTTTACAAGCCGCGGTCTTTTTTTCTTTTTTTAATTTTCCTAGGAATTTAGTTAAGTAGTGATAGAGGATTTATTGCGTTGCCGTTTTGGCGAACTTCGAAGTGAAGATGTGGACCGGTGGCTCTTCCCGTCATTCCCACTGCTCCAATGTATTGTCCTCTTTCGATGTGCTGACCCATACCGCAGGCCAGATCTGACATGTGCGCGTAGGCGACGGTAATGCCACCGCCAATATCGATGATGCAGTACCAACCAAAGCTGGTGGTTTGCTTTTTGGAATCAATCACCGTCCCGCTAGCAGCAGCGTGGATCGGAGTCCCGTAGGCTCCACCAATATCAATCGCTGGGTGGTACCAGGAAAAGTATTGGTTGATGACTCGGGGAATCGGCCAGGACAATCTTCCAGACCCAGCAACAAAAGTATTGGCAAACTTTGGAGCCGTAGGCTTTGGGGCAACAACTGGAGCCGGCACTGATCCGTTGGGAACATAGAGAGTCTGTCCAGGAGTCAGAGCGAGGGTGTCGTCGATGTAATTAAAAGGAAAATCAGCAATAGTTTGCGCGTCCGCTGAGTAAGATTTAGCAACCGAGGTGATCGTGTCTCCAGCTTTGACTTGATAGACGACTCCGCTGACTGGAGGGATCTTGAGATCGGCTCCGGGTTGGATCGAAGCAGAGTCAGACATATTGTTGGCCCACTTGATCGTTTCGGTCGAAACTCCGTATTTATCAGCAATTGTTGAGAGAGTGTCTCCGCCGATTACTTTATAGCTGAGGACTTCGGAACGGGGACGGTCAGTCGGTACAATGGTCTTGGCAGTATTGGAAGCTCGTAAAACTGATTCTTGGGCGGTCAAATCCTGCGCCGCAACATCACCTTTGGAGAAAAGTCCGCCAACGACAATCGCGATCGCCGCCACCGCGATAACTCCTCCGTGAGTCGCGGGTCGAAAGAGCAGACCCCGACGCCACATGAGTGTATCAACTAAGCGATCTTTGGAAACATCCAAAAAGTTGATCAGTCTGACAATCTTTAACTGAATATATTTAATAACTGCAAAGCTAAAACGGGAAATCTCGACAAAAACACTTACCAGACCAAAAACAAAAGTTTTGAAAAGAGAAAAAATGCGCGCAAAAATACCCACACTCTGAGTGGGCAAAATATTCCCTACGTTTGTAGAGTAAGAGTTGGGGGAAAAATCAAATAAATCTGCAGTTGTACCAGTTAGTGTATAAAGATCTTCACTGCTGTCCGAGAGATCTTCGCGCATAATTTTGTTCCCAATACAGAAGCCTAAATGTACCCTCCGCGGTGGGAACCCTCCATCAAGCCTGCTAGCTTGTCAGTTGCGTGAATTATAGCAGACTTACTACCAATGAATCAAGCCCTAAACAGCTTGACTCAGCAATAATAATCTTAAATTTGAAGTCAAAATTAACTTACTTCTTTGTGCAAACTTTCCAAAAACTCGGCATTTGAGGAAGTTTTGGACAGTCTTTCAACCAAAAGTTCGGTTCTTTCCAATTCGTTCAAAGCCTCAAGCATTCTTCTGAGCCTCCAAACGCGTTGCAGTTTTTCCTCACCGAGCAGTTTTTCTTCATTTCTGGTGCCAGAGCGGGAAACATCAATTGCTGGGAAAATTCGGCGTTCGGCAAGCGAGCGATCCAGATGAAGCTCCATATTTCCAGTTCCTTTAAACTCTTCATAAATCAAATCATCCATTCTTGAACCAGTGTCCACCAGCGAAGTAGCCAAAATGGTCAGAGAACCGCCATTTTCAAAATTTCTCGCTGCACCAAAGAATTTTTTCGGTGGGTAAAGAGCGACCGGATCAAAACCTCCGGAAAGAGTTCGACCAGAAGGTGGTAAGGCAAGGTTGTAGGCCCTTCCTAGTCTGGTCATCGAATCAAGCAGAATAACAACGTCTTTGTCGGTTTCAACGAGTCTCTTGGCCCTCTCGAGAGCGATTTCGGCCACTCTAGTCTGGGCTTCGGGTGGTTCATCAAAATTGGAAGAGAAAACTTCACCTTTTACGGAGCGGGAAATGTCGGTTGCTTCTTCTGGTCTTTCTCCGATTAATACAGCCATGAGGTGAATCTTAGGATAATTTTCCGCAATTCCGTGGGCGAGATCTTTCAAAATAGTGGTTTTTCCCGCTTTGGGCGGGGAAACGATCATTCCTCTTTGTCCAAACCCAATCGGGGCGAGGAGGTCAATCATTCGGGTCGACATGGGTAGCTTGCCTGTTTCAAGATTGAGTTGCTTGTCCGGGTAGATCGCGACCATATTTTCAATTTTCTTGCGCTTCATGGCTGCTTCTGGAGCTAAACCATTAACTTTTTCAACTTTGAGCATACCGAAATAGCGTTCCGTGTCTTTAGGCGGACGCACTTCACCTTCGACCTCATCTCCCGGTCGGATATCAAAACGGCGAATTTGTGATTGGGAAATATAAATGTCACCGGCTCCTGGATTGACACCACCAGCACGCAAAAATCCGTAACCTTCGCTCATTAGCTCGAGTACACCGGTGCCGCGAGTCGGTTTACCAGAGTAACTTGAACTATTGGAAAAACCCGGTTCACGCTCAGGTGTTGGTGCTGTATTTACTTCAGGAGAAACTGCTTCAATAGACTTTTCGGCCTCTTCTTTAGCAACTTTTTTTACTGGCATAAATTCTTATTTATATCGAGCACATTTAGATTTTATTAAATTTTTGCTTTTTAGCAGGATTTCTGCTCGATATATTTTCTTGGTTATTTAGCTGTTTTTCTTTTGGAAACTTTCTTTGGGGCTAAACCGCCACCATTTAAACACACCCTCCATCAGCTTGTCAATACTTATCTTCTTCTATCGGAACCCAAGTAATGCAGTGAGAAAGGCTCGACTGCATGAGAACCAAAGCGTTTATTGAGTGTATCGATCCTTTTTTCCAACTCTAATCTTTTATCATGTGCACCATCAAAAAGAGAAGGCTGAATAGTTTCGCTTCCAAATTGCGAGAGTCCGATCCCAACCAGACGCAGAGGAGTTTGGTGATCCCAAATCTCTTGCAAGAGAGTCTCAGCCAAATCATAAATTTCCTTGGTAACATTGGTTGAGGAGGGCAGTACTCTTTGACGGCTGAGGGTACGGAAATCTTTATAGCGAATGCAAACATAAACCGTGCGGCCAGAATAGCCTTCTGCGCGAGCCTCAGCACCAACTTTCTCAGTGAGTTTACGAAGCATCGCCAAAATAAAATTCTCTTCTGGAGTGTCTTTGTAGAAAGTTTCCGAGCGAGAAATGCTTTTGACTTCGGTCCTAACTTTAAACCAAATGTTATCGACCCCGTTGGCTGCTTCCCAAAGATTGATGGCAAACTGGCCCCAATTTTCGATCCGCTTGTAGGGAACACTAGCGAGCTCTCCTAAAGTCGCGACGCCAAGATTGTGAAAATACTTTTCCATCTTGTGGCCGATACCCGGTAAGTCTTTGAGCGGTAGGGGAGCGAGAAACTTTTTCTCTTGACCCTCTGGCACATAAGTAAAACCATCTGGTTTATGAAAGTCCGAGCCGACTTTGGCGCAAACTTTGGTAGCTGCTAGTCCAATGGAAGCGGTGATCCCAACTTCTTTTTGGACAGCCGCTCTGATTTGCTCGGCAACAACTGCTAGATCGGGATACAGTATTTCCGTGTTGGAAAAATCCAGAAAACACTCGTCTAGTCCAACCTGCTCGACACGAGGAGCATAGCGAGCCGCAATTTCCATAACGGCCTCAGAACAGCGAATGTAGTCCTCATAATGTCCACCAACGACGATCGCATCAGGACAGAGGCGCAGGACTTGGTAAAGTGGCATGCCCGCTCCAACACCAAATTTACGAGCTTCGTAGCTAGCGGTCGCGATGACGCCTCGAGGGACCGCGTGGCCGTGGTGATTGGTGTTGCCGACGACGATTGGTTTACCCTTCAAAGAAGGATCGAGCATTATCTCAACACTGGCAAAGAAACAATCCAGGTCAAGATGCATCCAAGAGGAACGTGAAGCTGACATACTATATATAATAATCCGAAATTTGGCCGAAGTTTACAAGAGAGTCAAACTGTAGTTTACTGAATTAAACCCGAACAATATTATCTACTTGCGGAAGAAACTGTAGAGCAGTATATTTTTAGATAAGCCTTTCTGCTGAAAGTTGTGTAGGGGAGAGACGCACGACTGCCTAGGTGACAAGTACTCCACTCTGATTTCGAAAGGGGGTGCGAACGTATGGTCAGCATTTTCTCCCCTTAAAGAACAAACGCCGGGGAGTCACCCAGCAAAAGGTCCCAACGCTATTTTTGAGTCGAAGGTAGAGCGGCTTTGTCCGGTCCGGGAGCGAAGCACACAGGTGACGACAAAGGTCATCGAAAGCTTCATCTGCCTTCGACACTTTTCCCCAAAAGAAAAACCGCCCTTTTACTAAAGAAGCGGTTTTAGACTCTCTGTCTTTCCGTTTTTCACACTGCTTTGGCTGAAACTAAGGTAAACGTACCATCGGTGTTCAATTCATATATGTTTACAGCACCATCTTCAACATGCGGATTTCTGTCAACACCTTTTGCCACCTTTTCTGTTAACCGAATCAAAGAATCAACCGGCAATTTGTTCCATTCTTTGATAGCTCTCAAAACCGCAGTGTTGTCTTCAAGCCCAAATTTATTTCGAGCATCTTTGATCACACTTATTGGGACTCTTAGGGAAGAGACCCCTGATTCCATGATTGCTTTAACAAAAGCTTCGGGATCAGAAAGGGTGATCTTTGGCATCCGATACTTTTTCAAGACATCGAATATCGCTTGAAATGTCTCACTAGGGAAATATTTCATATCCACCAGAAGGTTCAAGAGAAAATTAGCTAGGTGTGCTGACTCATCTCTCCAGAGCAGATAGAAAATGTACGACCAACCACGATAGATCGGGTGCCCATTTCCATCTACTGGACTTCCTTGTTCTCTCCATGCCAGGCGCATTAGCTGGTAGTAGTTTCTTCCAGTGTTGTCTTCTTGTCCTACTGTAAAGACACCACCACGAATTATGGTTGGCTTTAACCCTGTTTGGCTTTCAAAGCTCCAAGATCCTCTGATAGCCACATCTTGAAACTGATCAATTTCTTCACGTGTGTACCAATCTGAGTCTATCAATCCCAACAACAAGACAAGGTAGTGTGCTCTTTCTTCACCGCCCCAAATCTCATAGATGTCTCGACCAACTTGGCTTGACCCTGAGGTTAAGAAACCTTCAGCTGTGTATCTTGCTTCCAAACTTTCAACCTCAAAGAAGCCTGGGACCATAACTTTCAAATTATCACTATAGTTAAAGTGGTCTGCTGTGACTCCCTCTCGAGCTATTTGAAATGGATCCCAAAATCTATTTGCCTTTCTCTTCTTATAGTTGTATCTCTCCGCCAAAACCCGTTTCTCACTCTCAACTGCAGCAAGTTTGCCTTCGAGAGTGATTGGGTTTGCAAGTTGAGTAACCATGGACTCTCCCTCCACGAGACTAACCGCAGTTAGACGCTTGATTGCTTGAAGACATTATAACAAAAATAAAGGGATTAAACTTTGGACTTTCGCCAGCCAGCAGAAACCGCTTCAGACTCACTGCAAAACCATTTCTCACCTTTTGATTCGTCAATCGTGGTTTGCTCGTAATAGCGCCCACCAGGAACATGGTAAATTTTCTCCCCAGAACTGCTGATATTGCCTTTGATCGTACATTGTCCAGAAGTCGGAGCGAGAGTTACTTGGTAATTGGTGCTGGTCGCTCCCTGGACAGAGCAGGTGCTCCAGAGTCCAAGATTGTTGTCCCGTGCGTAGTTTTCTGCCTCTTGAAACTGTTTTTGAAACTTAACATCGGGTGGAAAAGTAGCGACTCGGGCAAACCCTTGCCTCACCAAGGTGTCGTTGATGAAATTATCACCAAGATAGACATAGCGCAGCAGTCGGCCGTATCTATCCGTTTCAGAAACGTCTTTGACAAGTTTGACCTTTTTGCCTTCAACCAGCTCTTTATTTTTTGCGGAGGCTTCTTTGCCGTAACACTGTACCGTCTTGCGCGGGTCGACTGTCTCGGGAGTGTCCATGCCAATATAGCGCACTTTTTGCCCACCTGAAATCTCGATCGTGTCCCCATCGACTACTTTGGTAACCAAAACCCCGTCCGTTGTTTTCTCAGAGGTTTGAGAAGTCGAATTGGAGTTAGGCGAAGTTGGGTTAGAAGTTTGGGAAGTTGATTTAGTAGAATTTTCTTGTTTGGCAGAGTTAGCGGAATTTTCCGTAGTAAAATTTTGCCCGGCGAAAAAAGCGATGAGAATGAGGAAGAGAATCAAGAGTGGGAAGAAAAGTTTTTGTCTCATTGAGCCAATAATAGACAAGTTTGCAGACTTTTTGAAGTTAGAGTTTAATTAGATTAAATGAGGTTTGAAAATCCCAAGCTAAAAGTTGTAATCATCGCAGCACTTTTGTTGATTGCCTTTTTGGCAATGTATCTAGCTCTGAGTGCGGGAGAAACTCATGCGCCAACCCAAACTGCGACTGCTTCTGCTTTAGCTAAAAATCAGCTCCAAGTTGGTAGCAAAACCATCAGTGTTGAGATGGCCCAAACCTCAAGTGAACTGCGGCAAGGTTTGTCTGACCGAGAGTCTTTGGAACAGAGTAGCGGAATGTACTTTATTTTAGGAAAAAGAGACTTCACGACTTTCTGGATGAAAGATATGCACTTTCCTCTCGACATCATATGGATTGATGGAGATAAAATAGTGGGAATTGTGAAAAACGCTCCTGTCCCAACTACAGGTAATATCCCAACCTTTCCTTCACCAGAGAAAGTAACGAACGTACTCGAGGTCAACGCTGGATTTACTCAAACCAACAATATAACTGTGGGTGATTTGGTAAAAATGGAAAACTAAAGATGAGAAAGGATGAGGTAGAGGATTGCAACCGCAGTTGAGGCGCCAAAGATGAGACCCAAGACTGCACCAGCCCCACTGACAAAAATTTCAAAGAAATCTAGGTTAAGCTTTGACGGATTCATACTTTTTAGTTCCCAGGTGAAGGGCGATTCCTGAAGTAATCAATAGAGCACTTACCCAAACGAAAGCATAGTTGTCTTGCTCACCATTAGCGGTGTTTGGCAAAGTTGAGATTGTTAAGACAGTTGGAGTCACAGGAGTGGCCGGAGTGGCAACTGCTGGGGTAGTCGGAGTTCCGACACCAGGAGTTTCCGGATTTGTAGTTTCATTTTTAGGTTTGTGACCACACCAACCTTCGTTGTCGTCTTCAAAGTCGTCATCGTTTCCACAACCATTGTTGCCGTCTTGATCAGCTTTATCGACTCCACCACCCATACCAGGTTTATCTAAACCAGTGTTAAGACGGTCAGGACCCTTGCCATTGTTATCAGGGTCAGAGTTTGATTTACCTTGAGTGAGAGAACCACCCTGCTCAACAGAACGATCCTTTCCTGAGGGGTGAGCGTTATCACCAGAGTCTGGTGTGTCGTAAACAATTTCAGATTTATTTGAATGAGAGTTACTGGCAAATGCGGGAGTAGCCGCAATAGAGAAAGCGGCAATTAATGTAAGACTTATAGTTGTGAGTTTCTTAATCATTGAGGAAGATTATATCACAGCTCATAGTAGTTTGTCAACTATTATAGGTTGTGTCTCGCTCAGGAGTCGGCTAGTATCTTATAGAAAGTGGGGGGGCTATGGAGAGCAAAGGCGGCCGTGAAGAAGTAAAACGGGCGCCTTATTAATTTGGTTGCTTTGCTTTACTTCTATCCTGTAGTGTGTTAGGGTCGGTGCGTACCTTAACAAGAAGGAGTTAAATGATGGATCCCTGGGAAGAAACCTGGGTTAACCATTACGCTGAACTTGGTGTTCCAATGTTCAGTGACGTAAAAGTTTGCAAAAAAGCTTATCGTAAGCAGGCGATGAAATATCATACTGACGCGGGTTCTGAGCCAAACAACGCTCGGATGGTAAAACTGAATGCAGCCTTTGAGGTTTTGATCAAAAACCAGGCCAACAAGACACGCTACGACCAATATTCCCGTGAAAATAAAATGAGAACAACCTCTGGAACAGGGGCTTCAGCTGGCAGTCCTGGTCCAAGCGGTACCAGAAGAACTCCACCAAGTTCGCCTAAACCCCCACCGGCATCACCTAAGGTATACAACCCGGTTATTCGAGTTGAGCACCTAGGGTCAAGATTGAAGACTACAACCGAAGGTGAGGCGATAGTTGAGAAGTTTGTCGTCCACCACGTCAGTGGAGAATTGCCTCCAAATCCACAGCTAGATATTGAGATTGAGGGAATTTTTGAAGAAGCTTTCAGTATCGATCAATACCCCAAAAACCGCTTTCCGACGACTGTCGTCGTCAATATCACTCCCCAGTCGACTGGAAGCTATGTCGGCGCGATAAGCTTCCAGATCCTTGACCCAGCCTAAGGAGGCGAGCATGTCTGAGCAAATCGGTTTGGTCGTACGCAAATCCAGCGAGCCAAACAAAAAGTTGAATCCACAAGGGCAGGCTTACAAGCAAAAGACAAACCCTGTTTTGGATCTTGTTTTTGTGATCGATACGACAGGAAGTATGAGTGACAAGATTGACAGTTTGTTACGCAAATGCCAAACATTCGTTGATAAGCTAGCTAGCAGAAAGATCGACTGGCGGATTGCAATAGTTGCTTTCGGGGATCTAACAATCCCAGGAGACAAGATCGTCGCCGCTAGCTTTAGCAATAAGACAGAGACTGTCAAAGACACTCTAGCAAAAATTCCACGCTTTAACGGCGGTGGCAATGAGGGCGAGTCTTCCTTAGAGGCTCTTCAGAAAGCAATGAGTGTATACCAATTCCGACCAAATGCTATCAAAGCTTTTATCTTGTTGACCGACGAGCCAGCTCTGAAGCACCAAAACAGCCCCGAGAGAGTCACAAGCAGTCTCAGGGAAAGAGGAATTTTGACTTTTGTGATCGCTCCACCACTTCAATACTATAAAGATATGGCCCAAACAACTGGTGGCAAATGGTTCCAGATCTCAGCGACAACTGACTTTGACTCTATAATCGATATGCTCATTGGGAGTTTGACCGAGGTTGTCGAAGAAGTACAAGAAATCGCCCAAGGAGATGTAGAGAAATACCTTCGACTTAAAGGAGGTCACTAACCCTGGATTTTTCCGGGGTTATTTTTTGCTTAAATAAACTCAGTGTGCTATATAGTCACTAGGCACATTCACAACCCGATGGAGGGAGAATGCCAAGCAATCGAGTCCGGGTCGATTATGCTCTAAAGGTCATTCCGAAAACTAGACCTCGCCCAACACCAGCTGGACCTAAAACACCAGTCTACACTTCTACTCCAGCACCAGCTCCAGTATCAATAAGTCCACCAAAGAAATCTGATTGGGATGATTACCCCCTGGGTAAAGTTGGGGCGTTAGTCTGGGCGATATTCATGCTATTGGTTTTTACAACCGTGATAAGCTACTTCGTCTATAAAGGAACCACAGACGATAGTCCTGATCAAACCTCAGGCAACAAGTCTTCTGCAGCTGCCTTCCCGACGACAAAAGTACCTGGATATGGCACAGTAACCATGTATCCAAGTAAAAAAATCACCACTGATAACCCTCGTATTAACGAGAATACTGTAGCGGATACTTCAGTGCAATTTTGTTTCGTTAATTGGAATAGTAGCAAACCCAACGTTTGTACCTCTTCCTCTCAGATCGTCAATGGACAGTATCAGGTATACACCTTACCTGAAGGCCAGTACTGGATATCAGGGGTTAGAAGTAACGGTGAAAAACAGTATGTAGACGGAACAGAGTGGATAAATGTTTCTGCTGGCTCAAGGTTTACTTTCCATTGCTGGCGTTACACAGAATATGGTAGTGAATGGTTTATCTGCGATGAGTAGTATAAGACAATTTTTTAGACCCCGAAACTAGAGTTCGGGGTTTTTTCTTGCTTAATAGAGTAAAATGTACTTAAGCACATTCACAAAAAGAAGGAGAGTATGCCAAGTAATCCAATACGGATAACTTATCGGTTGCGAGTTAAACCAGGCCGTTCAAAGCCAAGCAGAACACCTATTTTCGTTATCCTATTACTTTTCTCGTTGGCTCTTTTAGTCAGTTTTTTGGTTCTCAAGGGTCAGAGTTATCAAAGCTCTTCTGCGACAAGTTACACGGTGCCGGTTCATAGTTTCATAACGCCAAGCTTTGCAACCCCAACTCCTACGTTTAACCAGCCGAGCGTAAACAAAAGTACTTCTTCAAACGAAGTTAAAGGGTCTTTGAAACTTTATTCCACTACTATCTTTTGTCGTAAAGAAGGTGATTGTAACCCCCCTGGACAAAATCGTTATGACACTTTTTGTTTAGGACCTGTGGGGCAAAGTCCAGGTCTGTTTAACTGTACTCGATACGAAAACGGGTACCACATTATCCCGTCTATAATAGCAAGCGGCTTGTACGATATTACAGCGGAGGGGCTCAAAATTTATTTGAAAGTGGGACAGGTAAATATTGTTCCAGGTCTCACTTCGCTGGTTGACTGTACCATTTACGAATGGAGCGAACGACCAAGCACGGGTACTTGTACTGCTAGATAGTCGTACGGATAGAAGAGAGATCAGGGCGTTCAACAAGTTATTGACCGCCCTTTTTCTTTGCTTGAATTTCGGTAAACTCAAAGCTTTCACCGCTCCAAAATTTCCTCTAAGAACCTATAGTTGAGCTTCTTTGTTTTATTTGCTATAATTTTTTCCCGACGAAAGGAGTCGATCCATGAACCCTGAATTGACCATGCTGCAGTGGGATATCATCGCGATTGTACGAGAAGGCAACTGGCCTTCGGCAAAGAAGATTCGCGAGCAGCTGGAGAAACGTCATTCTCCCGAAGGTTTGAGCGAGCTCGACGAAATCCTCGACATCATGGTTGGGGCAGGATGGATGCAACAAACTCACACTCCGAGAGGTTCGAAAGTCGCCGACCTGAACGAGCGTTATTTTACTGTAACCAAAATGGCGCTAATACTGTCTCTGGAAGCAGTGTAGAAGGGAGTCTCTCGTGACGCAACTTGAGCAGCTGACGACGGTCCAGGTTTTCACCTTGGAGCACCTGCGGTTTTCTTCCGCGAACTGTGCAGAGATTCAGAAAGGGGTAGAGCAGCGTCTCCAAAAGCAGATCAAAAGTGCAGGAGTCTTCATGGCTCAACTGCACGAACTCAAACATGCGGGACTGGTCACCTCGGACAAACTCGACGGCATCGCTGTCTACAACATAACCAGTTCAGGTCGAAGTCTGCTTCGAACAGCAACACCTGCTTGAAATGCTCCGGGAAGTCCCACCAGATTTCCCGGTTTTTTTATTCCTTGATAAACTCTTCACTAGACTCTAAAATAATTCTTCATGATCAAAGTCACCAATCTCACCAAAACTTACAAAACCGGTGAAACTTCTTTCAATGCCCTTGACGATGTTTCATTGGAGATCCAAAAAGGTGAGTTTGTCGCAATTTTGGGTGCTTCGGGCAGTGGCAAATCCACTCTGATGCACCTCATTGGTGGCCTGGATAAGCCAACTAGCGGAACTATCGAAGTCGATGAGCAAAATCTCGGCAAACTCAATGACGGCAAGCTGGCCCGCTACCGCAATGAAAAAGTCGGCTTTGTCTTTCAATTTTTCAATCTCTTGCAGGGAACCAGCTCGTTAAACAATGTCACCCTACCTTTGATTTACTCTCGAAAAAAGGTTAGCCGCAAACAAGCGGCCACCGCGATACTCACTGAAGTAGGACTCGCCGAAAAGCTCAAAAACCGTCCCAACCAACTTTCCGGCGGCGAGCAGCAGAGAGTCTCGATCGCGAGAGCTCTGGTAAATAATCCCGAGATAATTTTGGCCGACGAACCCACGGGCAACCTTGACTCGAAAACTGGCTTAGCGATTTTTGAACTTTTGCGAGAACTCAACAAAAAAGGCAAAACGGTCGTGGTGGTGACTCATGACAATAATTTAGCCGAGAAAGCTGACCGGGTCATCCGAGTTTCTGACGGGAGAATTGTTGAATGATAATAATTGATTCTTTCAGAATGGCTTTTGCCTCACTCTGGTCGAAAAAATCACGTAGTTTTCTCTCCATGCTTGGAATAATCATCGGGATCCTGACGGTTGCGAGTCTTTTATCCATTGGCTTCGGAGTCAAAAGTGAGGTAACCAAACAAATTGGAGACTTGGGCACTAACTTGATTGTGGTTATTTCTGGCAAACAAACCCAGGACGGCAGCCCCAATCTTTCGGCTTCTTTGGGACAGAGTACTCTCACTGAAAAAGATTATCTCTCAATTCGCGACAATGTTGTGCAAGTGCAAAATCTATCAATGATGAATCTAATCTCAGGAACTGTTAAAAGAGATACAACTACCATGGACTCCTCGGTCTTAGTCGGCGGCTCACCTGGACTAGAGAAAGCTTTTACATTCAAACTAAAAGAGGGACGTTTCTTAAATCAGGCTGACGAGGATCAAAAACTCAAAAATGTCGTTATCGGCTCGAATGTAGTCGAAAAACTTTTCCCAGGAGAAGACCCCTTAGGCAAAACCCTCGAAACTCGCTCAACTCCTTTTACAATCGTCGGTATCTTGGAAAAGCGCGACACCGCTAGCAATCTCGGTGGGCCAGATTTCAATGCTCTGGTACAAATGCCAGTACACACCAGCTGGGAGCTCACCGGTAGCGAACAGCTTTTTCGTATCACCATGCAATCCAAAGATTCCGAATCCATTGATGCGGATAAAAAAGCGGTCAAAGAGGCCGTATTAAAAAGTCACAAAGGGGAGGAGGATTTCTCAGTTTTGACACAAGATGATCTTCTCAAAACAGTCGGCGGGATTTTAAATATCATCACCGCCATGCTTGGCGCGATCTCATTGATTTCTTTGTTGGTCGGGGGGATTGGGATCATGAATATAATGTTAGTCTCGGTCTCAGAACGAACTCGGGAGATAGGGATTCGCAAAGCGGTTGGTGCCACGCGAGACGCAATATTGCTGCAATTTTTGATTGAGAGTATTATTTTGACTCTCTTTGCTGGTTTGGTCGCGGTAGTGATCTTTGGAACAATCGTGAGTCTAATCCCCAAAGATTCACCAATTCCAATTCATCTCAATATCAATATTTTGCTCCTCGCCCTGGGTTTCTCGGGAGTGGTTGGAATAATCTTTGGAATCATCCCCGCAATTGGCGCTTCACGCAAAAATCCGATCGAAGCTCTGCGCTACGAGTAAAATTCACCTTATAATAATCTAGCTTGTCTTGACAAAATCTCAGCAATTTCTCATGCTTATTATATGAGCAAATTTTCTCCCACCGCTGCAATTTCGTTTGGCTGGAATAGCTTTACAAAAAATGTCGGGTTTTTGATTTTAGTTACCCTTATCCCTTTGGGTTTTAGTTTAGTTTCTTTCACTCTCATTGCCTTAATAGATTATTTAGTAGGCAAGTCTTTAGCAGGTTTCGTAAATATTTTGCTCGTCCCAGCTTTTTATTATTTTTCTTTTGTTATTGCGCTTGGGACGATTAAGGCTATTTTGAATTTGCTGGATAAAGGTCAGGGTGATCTTTCTGATTTACTCATCTACACAAAGAATTTCATGATGCTTCTCAACTATCTTTTTGCCTCTATTTTAGCGGGGCTGATCATCTTAGGTGGGTTTATCTTATTTATTATCCCAGGCATTTATTTTTCGATTAGGCTCAGCCAATTTACTTACTTTTTGATTGATAAAAATCTTGGACCAGTGGACGCAATCAAAGCAAGCTGGGAGGCAACCAAAGCTAGTATGTTGAATTTAATGGTCTTTGGATTTTTGTCCTTTTTGGTTATTTTGGCCGGTGCCATCCTCTTTGGAATTGGTTTGCTTGTTGCAGCGCCAATCGTCACCGTCGCTACCGTCTATGTCTACAGACAGCTAGCTGGAGCTAGCCAAATACAAACTCAAGATGCGCCTTCTCCAGTTCAACCTGTAGTACCAGTTGCAACACCACCGGCAGCGGGATAAGCTAATGTGAGAATGCAAACGGTTTTAATCTTTCTTGGAATACTCCTAGTTGGCTATATAATTGTTCAATTTTTTTACACTTCCCACTATTTTTCAGTTGGTTCAAAGCTCACAAAAACAACTTACGCACGCAAAACAACTTTAGGAAGTTCCAACAATCCAACTTTTAAACTCTGGATTGCGGGGGACAGTGTCGGTGCTGGAGTGGGGGCAAGTAGTTTTGAGAATTCAGTGGCGGGACGGTTGGGCGAATATTTTGCCAAAGATCACCAGGTAATCTTTGAGAATGTTTCCGTAAGTGGTAATAAAGTCGAGGATGTAGTCTCTGGACCCTCCCCAAGCGAGAAACAAGATCTGATCGTGCTGATTGTCTCCTCTAACAATTTGTTTCGCTTTACTTCAATGAAGGATTTTGCCTCTAATGTACCCAAACTTTTTACCAAGTTTTCTCCACTAGCAGACAAAGTTATCTTGATCGGGCCGGGAAGAATCTCCAATTCAACCGCAATACCTCTGCCAATGAGACCACTTTATGTACTAGAGGGGCCAAAATATGCCAAGATTCTCAAAAGCGAAGCAGCAAAATTTAACAATGTAGTTTATGTAGATCCATTGGAACACCCACTTGAAGATAATAAATTTGGAAACATAGAAGCAGCGGATCATTTTCACCCCAACGACTCTGGTCACAAATATTGGTTTGATTTAATTGTGGAAAGTTTGAGCAAATAGAAAACGCCGGGCGGGTATAGCGAGATTCGCTATTTTAACCCAACCCGGCGCTTTCGTACCTGTATTAGTGCGCTATGATAGTCACCAGATCCTTCACTGTTTGAACTTGCCAGAAGAGATCTTGATCAATGACGGGACGACCTTGATCGTCGTAGACGGTGGTTTCGTTCACTCCATCGCCGTCGGTGTCGATCGTTTGGACCGCACCTTTATAAGAGGCGAGGACCAGATCCATGTTGCCTGGAAAGAGATCCAACAAGTACCGGAAGAGCTTCGCTCCACAGTAAATGTTGGTCTTTAACTCAGACCAGAGCTCCATCGGACAAATTGAGAGGTTGCACCCTTGATAGATGCCGACACAGCCCGCTTCTGATGTGATTAGGGACTGACCATCTTTGACCAACACCGCGTTGGGATTTTGGTCTGGATCGAAGTGGTGATACTTCGACTCAGTACACCCTAAAGCCATGAACCAGTTCTTCTCGTTCTCAGTGAACGAGATGTCGGTAAGTCCTAGCTCCCTCAACCCGAATTGCTCCGGGTGATAGAGAAACATATGGACTTGCAGAAAATTGTCGTATTGTTCACGACACGCAGGTGTGATGTTGAAGATATCCTCTTCACTTCCAACTGCAAGCTCCACCGGTTGCGGCGGACTAGCTGCCTCAAGACTCGGCGAAACAATCGACTGCACTTTCTTCGTCTCGGGCTGCAGGTAAAAAAACAGCACAAAGACGATGAAGAGGAACGCTGCGATCGTCATGAATGTCCCGATTCCCGGGTTTGCCGATTGCTTCTGCGGGATGCTCTTAAACAACCGACCTAGATCGCCCGTGATCGGACGATTTTTCCTGCTGCGTGCACCTTTGGCGGGGGCCATGATAATCCTCCTTAGGGATCCAACTAGTTGTTCAGGTACGAAAAAGCGGCTATTCGCCACTTAAGTCATAAAAGTATAGCAGAAATGAAGCTAAATGTCAATCCCTATAGGATAGGTTTTGGTAAATTTCGAAGACTCAATTTATCAATCTCTTTAAGTAGGATTTTTTTGTTTACTGCTCTTTGAAGAAATTTTCCTCTAAAGAAACTGTGAAAAAAGATATCAAAATAACCAAGAGAACTACATCCACGACCAGCTCAAAAGCAATTCCCATACCTACTAAACCAGAGAGACCAATTACTTGAATATTGTAAAAATCAAAGGTGTTAGGGAAGAAGATCCGGTTGGCGACGACAACCACAAATAGACTTAGAATAATCGCGAGAATCTTTGGGAAATGTTTTTTCATTTAAACTATCCCTATTCGAGTCCGAATTCTTTCAAATTGATCTTCATTGGCCCTTCGACGAAGAAGCGATCAATGGACTCTAAAACTTGAGAGGGGAGGTAGCGGGCTTTTAAAAGATAGCCTTGAGCGCCGATATCGACCGCTTGCTTGATGATGGAACCTTGACCGAGATTGGTCAGTAAGTAAACTGGGGTAGAGCGATAAGGCTCGGGGGCTTGACGAAGCTTGCGGAGAACATCAATTCCTGTCTGTTTGGGAAGCATGATGTCCAGCAAAACCAAGTCATATTTCTCTGAGGTTGATTTTGCAACCCCTTCATCACCATCGGCGGCAATGACGATCTCGTAATCTCCTTTTTTTAGTTCACGAGCATAGATATCGCGGATAAAAACGTCATCTTCGATCAAAAGGATTTTTTTCATGGTTATAGATTTATTCTAACTTTCTTTTTTCTTTTTGACAATTTTTTTCTGTTTTGAGTAGTTGGTCACCGCGGCGATCGAACCAGCGGGAATTATATGCTGGATTCCTTCTGAGTCACGCAAGTAAATCGTGCGAAAACCAACATGCTCGACGATCCCTCGTTTGCCAGCAATATCGACGTCATCGCCTTCGGAAAACTGATCCTCAGCTAAAATAAAGAAAGAAGTGACAACATCACGGACGAGCTGTTGCGAGCCAAAACCAATCGCCAACCCAACTATTCCTGCACTCGCGACCAGGGGAGCGATATCAATACCCAGAACTGAGCAAGTTTCGATAACGGCAAAGGCAAGAATCAATACTGAGCCAAAGGCTTTAAAAACACTACTGAGCGTACGCAATCTTTTGCCACGCGGAGTCCCAACGGAGAGGAAACTCACCAGCGCTCTGGTGCCAACTTGAAGGAGCACCCAAGCAATGGCGGAGATGGCAAAGATCGTTAAAAGCGATAAAGTAGTCGGATTGAGGACATTGTCGGATACCACACTTTTAAGCTTAGTAAACTTTACAGATAAGTTCAACCCCTGTATGATTGGAACTGCAATGACGGACTATTCTGATTACCAAAACGAGAAGGTAGTGGAAATTTCCTCTCCTCAAAAGTCCATGGGAAAAGCCTCCATCATTATTTTTCTTTTGCTTTTTTTATTAGTAGTCGGATTACTTTCACTCTCAGCCGGCTATTTTTTCGGTAAGGCAACCGCGACAAAACCAGAAGTTAAAAAGACTACCGTTAAAGCTCCCGCTGCCCCAGTCGGCAAAGACGTTTATTTTGACTCCGATGAAGGCTATTCGGTCACTTACCTAAAAGCTTGGAAAGCAGAGGGTAAAAATGGCACAACTGCAGGAGTAGTCGTAAAAAAAGATTCTTCTTCAGTTGAGCTCTCTATTGGGACCGAGCAGAGCTACACTTTATCGAAGGATCAAAAAAGTAAACTTTCGGCCACGAAAAAGGTTGATGTGACTATCAACGGCAAAACACTTTCGATGAGCGAGTATTCTTTTAAAGACAGCTCTTTCATCACTTCAGCAACACTGCCGGCAACCACCAACTCGCCACAGGTTTCAATATTGATCAAGGCAGAGAATCAAGAAAGCTATGATCAAGCCAAAGAAATCGTCCAGTCGTTAACCTTTCTCTAGAAAACTATGAAAATTAAGGCAAGATATAAAATAGCAGCAGTGGTAGTGATCTTTGCGTTTTTGGTTTTTTTGCCGCGCAAAGATGTTCTCAATAATTTGACCGCAGCTGTCAGCAAACCGACGGTGATCCAAAAAGTTAATACAATTTTTCAGAAAAAACCGACTACTGAAGAGCTTGCCGCAGCTCGAAAAGCCAAACAAGACCCACTTCTAGCTGAATTGACCCCGATTTTGGCAGTCAACAAAAACTACGCCATTGCAGTCTACGACATCAATAATAAAGAGCTTTTTGGGATCAACCAAGATACTCAGTTTCACGCGGCCTCAGTGATGAAACTTTTGGTCGCAACCACTGCCTACCGAGATATTGAGGCGGGCAAATATGATTTATCGAAAACTGTCGAATACAACCTAGAGCAAATGATCAATCAAAGCAACAACAATTCCTGGGATTATTTCAACAATCTTCAAGGGTTTGATCATCAGCAGCAAGTCGCCGATCAGCTCGGTCTAGTAGGTGCCAAGGTCTGGGGTAACCAGATGACCACTCATGGGATCGCTCAGTTGCTACAACAACTCTACAATGGGCATATCATCTCTGACCAACATAGGGAGCAACTTTTTTCCTACATGCAAAACACTGAGACAGAGAATCGCATCACCAAAGGTCTACCGGCTGGAGTGACCTTTTACCACAAAACCGGCCATTACAACGGGGGAGTCCATGACGCTGCCATCGTACTCCATCCGAAAAATCCCTTTATCATTGTTGTTTTTACCAATGACACCACTGGCACTCCTTGGGAAACCCGTTTTGCCTCTATAGCCCAAGCTACTCAAAAAGTTTACGCTTACTTTGACTCAATTTAGATAATGCCAAAAATTTACACTAAAACCGGTGACTCTGGAGAAACTTCACTTTTCGGCGGCAAAAGAGTAAAAAAGTCTGACCCTAGAATTGAAGCAATTGGCAGTGTCGATGAGATCAATTCAACTCTCGGGATCTGTGCTTCAGAAACCCAAAATTCTGAGATTAAAACCCTCGTCCACCAAATCCAGAATAAACTTTTTGAGATTGGGGCAGAATTAGCAAATCCTGAAGGAGTGGGGGAGCATTCTCAGAAAATGATTTTGCAAGACTCCGACGTAGAATTTTTGGAAAAGCAAATTGACCACTATCAATCAGACCTTCCCGCCATGAATCAGTTTATTCTGCCTGGAGGGACGAGAAGTGCTTCTTATTTTCACTTAGCTCGAAGTGTCACGAGACGAACGGAAAGATATTTAACTCAACTGGAAAACACCAACCCTGCAATTCAAAAATATCTCAATCGTCTTTCCGATTTATTTTTTGTTCTCGCCAGAGCCGAGAACCACTCCGCTGGGGAAGAGGACAAACCCTGGCAAAAACCTCAGTAGCCCACTAAGTTTTTTTGACAGCCTCGACTCATGTATGAGAAAATTTAAAGTAAGAAATGCCAAATTCCCTGCCAAAACTCCCTCCCAGCGCTCCCGCACAGATTTTCATACACCCTGAACATATCGAAGGAACTTTGAAAGTTCCAATTGAAAAAAAATCCCATCCGAATAAAGGAATAAATATCGTGGCCGCTTTTGTAATTGTGGGGCTAATCCTGATTCTAGCTGGAGCTTATTACATCATCCCGCGCACCCGAACTGTTGCTTTTGCGAGCAGTACGATTGAATCAGTGGGGGAGCTAAGTGGTAAAACCGATAAAGTTAACTCTTCTTTGACTAGTCTCTATCAATCTCTCACCCAAGGACAATCAGGGAGTGCGGGGACTACCCAAATCAGTGATCAGGTGCTGGGTTTACAGAGTGATCTTTCGAAAAAACTTTCTGATTCTTCACTTCTAACACTCTCCGCAGCCTACGAAGCAACCGGGAAAACTAAAGTAAAGGCTTTTTCAGTCCCAGATGAGGATCCCAATAAAGTTACCCGAGAGCAGAGGAGTTTGGCCAAGGAAATAGCCGATAAAAAGAAAGACGCTGAGGCGAGTTTGAGTGAGGCAACCGCTTTGACCAACGAAAATCTGTCCGGAAAAGCCGCTACACTTGAGACACAGCTATCCCAAGTCAATATCGATACCAAAGACTATCTTTCCGAAGCTGAAAAAACATCTCTATACTATGTCAATCTCTCCGACGCCTCAATCGAGCTCTACAATCTTTCCAGCAGTTTGGTCTCACCCAAAGATATCGCTGTCGCACTTCCCAAATTGACTGCTCTGAGAAGCAGCTTTGCTGATTATGATAGTGCAAAACTACCTGACCAGATGGATTCTCTCAATAAAGATGTTGTTGGAATATTTGATTTACTAATCGGCTTTTTCAAAGAAGTCAGCTCTGGCAATCAATCCGAGGAAGCACTCGCCGCTAGTTACCAAAACTTCCTCTCTTCAGCAAAGACTCTCGAGAGCCAAACTAGTGTTCACGAAATTAGCTTCTGGCAAAACAACGCAGCTTTTTCCAACTATAAAAATCTCACCAGCTCGCAAACTGAAGTGATCAAAAAAGCCCAGGAAGTCAAAAAAGAAAACAACTTCTTTGTGTTGTCCTGGTTTGGAGTTAACTAATTTATGCAATGGAAAATCTGTGTCTCCGGAGCAGCTGTCGGTGACTGCCTCAACGAGGAAACAATCGAAAAAGCCGAATTGCTCGGGCGCTCTATCGCCAAACATGATGCGGTACTGGTGACTGGCGCGACGACGGGAATTCCTTTTTACGCCGCTCGAGGGGCGAAAAAGGTTGATGGCGTCAGTATTGGCTTTTCTCCCGCCGCGACCTATCAAGACCACGTCAAACGCTACCAACTACCGACGCGCTACATGGATTTGATCGTTTACACAGGTTTTGGCTACGCGGGGAGAAATTTGTTGTTAACCCGAAGTGCCGATGCGGTGATCGTAGTTTGTGGTCGAATTGGCACTTTGAACGAATTTACTGTTGCCTTTGAAGATAAAAAACCCCTTGGTGTACTAACTGGTTCTGGCGGGATTGCCGACGAGATCAAAGAGTTGACCGAGGTCGCCCACAAGCACGAGTGCCCAGTAATTTATGAAGATGATCCCGACAAATTGGTCGTCAATCTGATCCGTGATTTGGAAAGAACACGAGTAGCCGACAATGCTCGGGAGCGAGTAACCAAACCTGAAAAAACCGACTAGCAATGGTTTCTAAATTTTCAATTTTTTTTCTCAAATACAAATTTCAAATTGGAGCGGCTATTTTGCTTTTTACTACCTTGGCGTCTTTGACATTTTTGGTTAAAACTTCTCTTGAAAACCAGCAAAAAGAGCTAACGGCCGTTTCTAATGAGCAGAAAATTGCTTCTCTTTCGGCGCAAGTAAAAAGTTTGCTCAAGGTTAATAATCAACTACAAAATGAAGACACTCGGGCAACCCTGACAACGATCAATAATACAATCGAAAAATACGAAACAGTCAAAAATAAATCAGCCGACTATAAAAATCAGGGCGTTGATACAGCTAGCGTGGATTCTCAATTTCCCACTGCAGTCGATCTTATCTTGCAGAAAAAATATTCTGAGGCAGACGCTCTTTTGACCAAACTTGATACTGATCTGGAAACTGCTCTCAAAGCCAAACAAGCTGCTGATGCCGCGAAGCCCAAGACAACGACCACCACGACAACCTCGACCTGCAGTAGTGTCCCGACGAGTGGTTATTGCCAGTTGAGTGTTAAAGTTGGGTCAACCAGTTTTTCAGTTTATCTCGTCGCGGGAAACGTCAGTTCCGTCTGGACCGATACTGCCAATTCCGACAACTGCGCGGACAACTGTCCCACTAAAGCTCTGGCGAGTTATGTTTCCGCTGATGGTGGCTACGCGGGGATCAACGGAACTTATTTTTGTCCTCCAGACTATAGCTCCTGTGCGGGAAAAGTGTCCTCTTTTGATTTTCCAGTTTACAATTCCAATCTGAAAAAATGGATCAATGAAGACAAACTTGCTTGGACCAACCGGGCCATGATGGCTTTTACTTCTAGCTCAGCAGTTTTTTATCCAACCGCCAATAGTTACTCGGGGCTGGGAGGGATCAAAGCAGGGATCGTTAATTTCCCGGGACTGCTTCAAAACGGACAAAATATTGTTGGAAACTACACTTTGACTTCTGCACAACAAACCAAGGGAAATCGTGGCGGAGTGGGGGTAAAAGGCTCAACTGTTTATCTGGTCATCACCAAGAGTGCTACAGTCAATGATTTGGCGGAGATCATGAAGAGTATGGGAATCAGCAATGCTTTGAATCTCGACGGGGGAGGATCAAGCGCGCTTTACTACAACGGAAGCTACAAGGTCGGGCCAGGAAGAGCTTTGCCAAACGCTCTGATTTTGAAATAAAATTAGCAGCCCACCATGCGTGTCCAGATGTGATCTAGAAAAACGAATCTTTGGGATCCGTTGCACTAGCGAGCTGCTAATTAATTTTATAAGACTATAAGCAATAAAGGTCAACAAACAAGCGAGACTAAACATTAGTTTGATAGAGATTGACATAAACTCTCTGCTTGAGTGTTTGACAAAGAACGAATTGTGGTTGAGAATGAAAGGTGATGGAGCCTGAATTTGAAAGTGACGATTTAGGTCAAAAACGCGTCGTGATCGATCAACCCAAGTCACGGCCTTTGTGGCAAAAAATTCTCTTTATTATCATTGTCCTTGCGCTAATCGCTCTGGCTCTCTTTGGTCTGAGTAAACTTTTTGGGAGTAGCAAGAAAAGCTCTTCAGGTACTAAAGAAGCCACTAGCAGTGCGACAGAGAGTGCGACCGCTTCAACAACAAAAACAAACAAATCAACTTCCAACTCTTGTGCTCCCAACTCAGAATTTGTCAATCAAGATCAAGGTTATCAAGTCTGCTATCCTAGTGGTTGGGTAGAGAAAGAGCTAAAAGTTTCTGGTTTGAAAGTTGGCTTTGATCCAAAAAAAGTTGACGACACCACTGCCACAATAGTCGTTGAGATCACTGATGATTCAGCTGATTTGGCAATACAAAATTTCAATGACAATTCTTCAAAGTTTGATTTCGGAACAGATAGCATTGATGGTCTCAAGGTTACTCAAACTACGATAACAAGAATGAAATCTGATCCTCTTTCCGCTACCTACCCAAAATCAATCCTGACTGCGACCACAACTCACGGGCGCACTTACGTTGCCACCTTGAACTCAACCGAGGCTGATTTCTCCGCCAACCAAACTATTTACACCAATTTTCTCAAAAGCTGGAAGTTTTTAGACGATATTCCCAAACCTCCCTGGTCAAATTCGCGTAATATTATAGTTGATCAGCCTTGGACGGATTCCACAGTTGGTAATCCAGTCACGATCTCTGGGGAAGCGATCACCTTTGAGGCAGTACTAAATATTCGCATCAAAGACGCCAAAGGGACCACTTTGAAAGAAACTACTCTACAAACCCAGAGTGGGCAAGACCGCTCACCATTTTCCGGACAGGTGAGTTTTGATAAACCCAAGACTTCAACGGGAACTATCGAGGTCTACACAACCAGCGCCAAAGACAATAAAGAGCAAGACAAAGTTTCCATCCCCGTAAAATTCCAATAAATTGAAATAAATTGCTAGATCAACTATACTCGCTTCCGGAAGGAGGCAGATATGTGGGCGATTCACGTTTCAAGGATTGAGGGTTACAGTTCGGAGCAAATAAATGAATCTCTCCATAATGCTCTTGAAGCTGAGCACAGCTTAAAGTTGATATATTGGTTTGATCCAACAGATGGTGGTCGACAGAATCCCTGGTCAATGACATTTGAGAAGCGAGAACTGCGTTTTGATCCCACGCACGTTGTCTTCGCTCTCTACAGGCGATCATCTTTCCATTCAGATGAAAGGGTTTATCTGATCCAAGCGGAACCAATCGAGAAAGGAAACTGAGATGGTGGAGATCATCAACAGGGATGTCAATTTTGTCTCGGTCAGTGATGATATTGGTTTCCCAAGTCTGATCAAGTTTTTTGAGAAGAGAGAGCTAGAAATAATCAAAGCCTACTCTCAATCAAACCCAAAAGAAAACTTGGCAAAGAACGGGGAGATTTTTGTTTGTGAAACTTCGGAAGGTTTTGTTGTAAATATTAGGCAAACTCATGTAGTTACAGCTTACGTTACTAGACATCCAAACTATAAGTCTTCATTGTCAACCTTTGTTGTTCAAGCAAGGCCAAAAGGAAAGAAAAAAACAACCGAAGTTGCTTCCAAGAAAAAGTCCGTCCGCAAGCCAGCTAGAAAATCCTAGTTGGCTCTTTTTTTAACCTTTTTCCCAACGCTCTTTTTCGCCTTTCTCAACTTCCTCAGCCAATCCAGCTTCTTCGGGCTTTTCTTCAGTTTCTTCAAGATAAAGTCCAACAGCATGCTCTGCTTCAGTGGTATCGTTTATTTCAGGTGAGTCTTCGGCATCGGGCATGCTGCCAGAGACTGATTCCTCGCCTTTCATGTCTTCGGTCAAGTGCTTTTCCTTTTCGCCAGATGTGTAGATTATTTTTGCCATTAACTAATTTTCCCTTAACTAACTATTGCTGTCAACAAACAGCCTCTTGATTTTTATAAGGGTCGGGACTATATTTTTCAGACAAGGAGGAAATTTATATGATTAAAGGACTCGACGGTGTTACTATCGGAAGCAAAAATGCGACCGAATTAGCAAATTTCTACAAAGATAAAGTAGGTATTAAAATCAAAGAAGAATTCCAGATGGGTGAAAATCTCAATGCATTTGAGATGGACGCTGGTGAAGGCAGCAGCGTTATGATTATTGACATGCCCGATTATGCCGATAAAGCCTCCGAGGACAGTAGAGTTTGGCTAACTTTTGAGGTAGAGAATATCGAAAAATCAACCGAGGAGATCGATGGAAAAGGCGTCAAAAAGGTCAGAGACACTTTTCATATCGAAGGTTATGGGTATGTAACTACCTACTCAGACCCAGATGGCAACTCTTTTCAGATCGCCCAAGTGCGCGGTGGTGAAGAAGATCACAACGAGCATGACCATGATCACGAAGAAGGCCACGATCACTAAAGATTAATTTAACTTAAAAATGGCTTACATTGTCGCAGGACTTATCGTCAATTCATTATCACTATATGTAGCTGATCTCCTCATTGATGGGATAAAAATTGAAAATTTTGGAGCACTTGTAGTTTCTGCGATTGCCATCGCAATTGTTAACACTTTCATCAAACCACTAGCTCATCTGATCGCACTACCGATCACAGTAATTACATTGGGCCTTTTCGCACTTGTGGTAAACACTGCAATGCTTGGGCTAGCGGCTTGGTTTGTACCTGGTTTTCACATCAACGGCTTTTTTGATGCTTTCTGGGGAGCAATCATAATCTCGCTCGTCAGCCGGATCCTCTCGCTCTTCTTTGAGCCAAAAAAAGCTACTGCCTAACTTTTTAAAAGTAATAAATGAAAAGAAGACTTTTTGTTGCCCTACCTCTAACAGACTCACTCCTCAATATTTTTCTTGATTATCAAAAAACTCTGCCAATAGATGCAGTCAGGGCAACCAAAAGGGAAAATCTGCATTTGACGCTGGCTTTCCTTGGTTATGTCGAGGAGTCTCACGTGGGTAAGATAGAGGAAATACTTGCCAAAATCGCTTCCTCAACCAAATCATTTTCACTGCAGTATCAGTTTATCGCTCTTGCACCACCTCAGATTGAGCCGCGAATGATCTGGGGAAGATTTCATATCAACGATAATTATGAAAAACTGGTTAATGAGATTTTTGCCAATGCCGAGAGCTACATTACAGAAGAAACTCGGATAGAAAAGATCCCTCATGTGACCATAGCCCGCTTCCGCGAGGGACTGGTCAATAAAGACTTGGTGCTGCAGCAACCGCAAGTAGTCGAACCAAACCTAACAATAGGCTCGATGATTCTATTTGAATCACAACCTGATGGCGACGGTCCAGTGTATTTGCCACTAGCAACTTTCAAACTACAGGGGAACTAAGGCGCAATAGTGAGGTGAACGAAGCTTTCCGCGGAAGCAACTCCCATTTTCTCACCAGCAGAATGATCAAAATCTTCCATTTCTTCTTTCATCCCGTCACTAAACTGACTGGTGTGTTTTTTTAGAAGTTCAAGCTTTTTTGAAGCGGCGTCTGAAATATCAACTGAATAGTTGGCTTTCTCAAAATTAAACAGGAAAAGATGTTCGACTTTGTGAGAAGAATTATTTGGAAAAGTGAGGAAGTCTCTGGCCATTGGGTAAACACAATCCAGTACTGCCTGACCAATCGCTCGATGATCTGGGTGATTGATGAAATTTTTCTCAACCGTATAAACCAAAGTCGGATCCCAGGTGAAAACCGCGTCAGGCTGGTACTCGCGAATAATCTTTACTAATTTTTCTTTCAGCTCTTGAGTGTTTTCTAGATGTGCGTCAGGATAGTCGAGGAACCAGGTATTCTCGAGTCCTAGAAATTCTGAGGCTTCAAGTTGTTCTTTTTTGCGGAGTTGGACTAACGCTTCCCCTGTCACATTTTGATCATGAGTACCTTTATCACCATTGGTTGCAATGACAATCGCAGCTTTAGCTCCCTGATCAATCCATTTAATGAGCGTGCCGCCACAAGAAAAATCCGCATCATCGGCATGAGCGGTAATAATTAAAACCTTTTTATTTTTTGGGTCAAACTCATTTTCCATTTTTCCAATTATACCTTATTCCACATTCGCACAAGCGATTTTTATTGCTTCAGAAAAAGTGGGGTAGGCGTGGATCATTTCCGCCACGTCACTAGCATTGGCTTTTAGCTTTATTGCTAAAGTAAGTTCATGAATCATTTCTCCGGCTGATGGTGCGACTATCGAAGCGCCGATCAAAATTCCTTTTTCATCAGTGACGACTTTAACAAACCCATCAAATTCTTCAGAGGTATTGGCTCGTCCAAGGATGGAAATGGGAACGATGGCTTTTTTGATTTTTATTTTTTTCTCCAGCGCCTCTTTCTCAGTCAGACCAACTGCTGCAATCTCCGGGGAAGTGAAAACACAGCGCGGAACCGCCGAATAGTCCAGTTTAATTTTTTTACTGTTGAAAATATTGTTGGCCGCGATGTAGCTTTGATAATTGCCGGTGTGAGTAAATTGGTAAGGACCGACGATGTCTCCGGCAGCGTAAATATTTGGAGTGGTGGTTAGGAGAAATTCGTTCACCTTTATTTGTTTGGGGTTGTATTCGACTCCTGCTTTTTCCAGTTCAATGTCGAGCACTGGTTTTTTTCCTGAAGCAAGCAAAATCTCGTCGACCTCGACTTTGTCCAGGTGCCCACCAATTTCGAAAGAAACGATCTTTTTGTGACCAGCTTTGCGCACTTCCATGACTTTTGTTCCAGTGAGTACTTTGACCCCAGCTCGTTCGAATAAATCCGCAGAGAGTTCACCGACTTCTTTGTCCTCCCGTGCCATCAAAGAGGGGAGTGCTTCGGCTAGATAAACTTCGGAACCAAAGGTAGAGAAAATCTGGGTAAATTCGAGCCCAACCGCGCCGCCACCAAGGATAAAAATCGATTTGGGCAGATGGTCAAAATCCACTGCTTCTTTGAAAGTAGAGAACCCAGTTTCTTTTAGTCCCGGGATCGGTGGAACCAAAACTTCTGTTCCAGTCGCAATCAAAAAATTCTTTGCCGAGTAAGTTTTTCCGCCTGCTTCGACTTCATGCGGGGAAAGAAACCAAGCGCGCTCTTTGATCAAAGTAATCCCTGCGTTTTTGAAAGCTTCTTCGCCTTCGGCAGCTCCAGTCCGGGAAACCACCAGGTTTTTCCAGGCTTTGATTTTTTGGTAGTGGATCGTCGTCCCGGTGACACTAACACCAAACTTCCCGGCAAATTTAATATGCTCTAGAGTATCTGCGACACTAAGTAAGGCTTTGGTCGGCACACAGGCCCAGTTGGGACACTCGCCACCAACTTTCTCTTTTTCAAAAACTGCGACTTTTTTGCCCAAATTCGCAGCAAAGTCAGCTCCAACTGAGCCGCCAGCCCCAGAACCTATTACAATTAAATCAAAATCGTATTTCATCCGAAATTAATTGTCCCGTTGGCGAGTAAAATTAAGATCCAACCCAGCGCAACTAAGAGCAATCCAATAAAAAGTCTCATGTAACCACGGGACTCTTGGCGCCATTTTGAGAGTGAACCCAAACTGGTACCAAAAACAGCCAGGAACAAAATAATGATCAAAGGCGCGACAAAGACGAGATTGTAGAGGACTAGTAAACCTAGCGCGGCCGCGTCAAAATTGAGCGAGAGGATTGTCAGAATCGCCAGGTAAGGAGCCCCGGTACAAGGAAGCTCGACTGCCGCAACGAAAATTCCCAAAAGAATCACTCCAATCACAGTGGTATTTTTCGCGAAACCCTCGATTTTTTGAGATAAACTCACCGGAATCCCCAGAGAAAAGCCTCTCTGGTACCAGAAGAAATCTTTTATCTCAACTAGTCCTGCCAGAACAATCAAAATGCCAACTAGAATTGAAAGATACTCAGTCACAAAAAGAGGAATCGCTCCGAGAAAGTAAACCAAACCAAGTCCGGCAACCAGGTAGGTCGCGAAAACCGCAAAGATGTAAAGTCCGCCGAGCAAAAGCATTCGAGAGACGCTACGACCTGAGCTCATCAGCATGGAAATTAATAGAATTAAAACCCCAATGGCGCAGGGGTTGACCCCATCGATTGCGGCGGACGAGAGTACCAGAGCTAGAGTAGGCAAGTGTGTCTCAATACCCACGAATAAATTTTCCTTTCAAGATGGCAACTTTATAGCTTTCGCAAAGATGATCACTCTTCAATTTAGTTTCCGCAAACTCGATTATCAAACAGTCTCCCGGTGGGACATTACTCTCCGGAGAGAGGATATAGTTGCCGATGTCAGAAAGTTTGGTCTGAGTGATATTTTTGCCCACTACTTTGTAAACAAATCCTTGAAGTTGTCCCTTCTTTCCATCAGGACAGCTTTCCCCATCAACTACGATCAATTTCCCATTGTTAGTCGGAACAGAGAAGTAACCTTGATCAAGTCGACCACCGATCACACTGATGAAAGAGCCGAAGGAAACCTCGTTTTTGTTTAAAACAACACCTTCGACATGCAAACGGCTATCATTGTGCTCATGCACTAGAGGCGTTCCAATTTTGTTGGAAAAGCCTTTTGGATCCACCAGATTAACCTTTTGTCCACAGAGCCAAATTTCAAAATCCATGTGCCAGTGGACTGGGCCACTCGTTGCGGAAACGCTGTTGAGATAAACAGTTGAGAAAGCCAAGAAAAAGGTGGTGAGAAGAATCGTTGCCACTAAAAGAGCGAAAAAATATTTTTTGAGATTTTCTCGGTTTTTGGTGAGAACAATGGCAAGTAAGACAACGACAATTACCAGAAAGGTGAAGAAAATTAGCGCAATGGACCAGCTTTCGATCTGGGCAGACATTGCCTTAACTATAACAAAATAGGCATCTAGAGGCTAGGCTAACCCTCTTATCATATAGTCTTGACTCAACGGTTGCTTGCTAGTATCCTTTTTCCTAAGGAGAGCGGTTGGGAGAATAGCGGGATCCTGGCAGTTGCCATGCTTGGTCGAATGCCATCGTGGCCTACATGGACCGTTCTCCTTTTTCAGGTTGTCAATCGGGGGTAGGAGACCGAGCGACGAATAATTTCCTCCTGCATGCCGAGGGAAGGATGATGACATATGGATGTGTCACACTAGCCTGCAAAGGCATCCAAGGTAGCCCAAGGGGAATAGCGAGCATTGAGTCTTGCTCGCGACGTGGTGTAGCCTCGGCAAAGTTCTCCGGCTGAGACGCACCAGGACCAAATGCCCTGAGGTCCTCGGGTGAAAGCTCGATCAAATAAACTCTGCGGTAGAAGTACTAATCGTTCACGTTCGTGCCAAGGCAGACCCCGTCTGACTCCTACCAGTCAGGGTCTGCCTCTTTTATTTGCAAAAGATCTCAATCTAGCTTAAAGTTTTACTATGGACGAAACACACAATCTTCACCAAGCCGAAGGGGTCAAACACTTTTGCAAAAATTGCGGCAAAGAAGTCAAAGAGGGGACCCACTTCACCAAAGAGAACGAGAAATATTGCTGCGAGACTTGCTGCTCCCTTGGTCCACGCGAAGAGCTCCTCAAATCCGCCAACGTCTGCCAATTCTGTTGACAAGCAAGCTTACTTTTGCTAAATTAAAGCTAATGAAAACTAGAGTTTCATTCTTTAACTACTTTAAGTCCGCCGCAACCGGCGAGCTTGTCGTGGTCTAAAGAGAAACTTTAGTTCCAGTTGGCAAAGACTCGCTCAAGGGCGAGTTTTTTAGTGCGTTAGGAGAGCACTGTGGGAGAGAGCTTCGGTCATCACATGCCCTATTGTATCCACAAGAAGCTACAGGACCGGCTGGAGAAACTGCAAGACAAACTCGACAAGCTCTGTGACAAGAGAGTCAAAAATATCAAAGACACCGAGAGCTGCCTCAAAATCGCTTTTGAGATCGGACAGCAGAGAGTCAATCTGGTGAAAGGAAATTGTCCGGTGTGCGGGGTCAATCAAAATATAGAGGAGAAGAGCACTGAGAGGAGGGCAGCGAATTTTGTCGGGTGACCTGCAAACCAAATACTCGCCAAAGATCGAGCATCGGATCAGTTGCAAGAAAGAGGATCTCGAACTACTCAAATATCCAAAACTGAGTAAGAAGTTGTTGAGATGCAAAAACTGCGGAAGAAAAGTACCTTACTTCTCTGACAACATCATGGAGCAGTTTGGATGAGAATTTAAATGAGCACCGGCGTCTAGTCTGTGCTCTTTTTTTATTTTTTTTAACCAAGCAAGCACCAGTAAGATTCTAAAAGTTAGTTTTCTATCTATTTATACTGAGTTGACGAGCCCCCGCAGAATTGGTTAAAAATAGTCGAGGAGAAGGGGGACTTTCCGTCGGAGTTTTATCGTGTCTGCAGTAGCACACACCAGCCTAAGCACCCGTCCTACACGTCACGAGATCACCACCCCAGAACACCGAAGAACACTCAAATCAATGCGACACAAAGACCACTGCAGGAGGGACAGAGCTCCACTGCTGCGGCGGTATCGTGACCACACTCTACTCATCTGCCGACGCTGCCGCGTCCGAACCGTCCAGATGAGTGCGGATGAGATTGCGGCCTCGAAGCTGATCATGCATCGACGCCCAGGGTGTTCCCAACTCTTTCCACCGAAGATCGGGTACGTCTACGGCGCCGGAAGATGCTTCATTTGCCAGGAATGCCGACGAGCAGCACCTATCCCACCATTGAGTGAGTTGATAGTTGCAGAAGAGAGAGCATCAACAAAGAGAATTCCCCAACGGGCAGCCTAACCAACTGCCCTTTTTCTTGCCTAAAAACTCTGCTTGGGTTATTATCTGCAAGTCATGGAAACTATCATTTGTCCCCACTGCAAAAAAGAAGTCGAGCTCTCCAAAGCTCTCTTTCACGAAGTTGAAGAAAAAATTTCCCACGATCTGAAGGCAAATCAATCCAAAGAGATGGAGAAAATTCAAAAGGAAACTGAAGAGCGGGTCCGCTCTGAAGTAGAGAAAAGAACCGAGTTTCAACTAAAAAACCAAAGTAAAGAAACTGAAGAACTCAAAACCAAAAACGACAAACTTTACGCTGATCTACTGGAAATGAATAAAAATATCCGCGAGCTGAAAGAAGCAGAAAAGGACGCCAAACTCGAGCAAGAAAAAAGATTAAACGAACAACTGGAAAAGTTTTCCCAAGATTTTGAACAAAAATCCAAGTTAGAGAAAATGGAGCTGGAAAAGAAATTAACCGACACCCAGAAAGCTCTGGAAGAAGCCCAAAGAAAAACCAAGCAGGGGAGTCAACAGCTCCAAGGTGAGGTGCTCGAACTCGACCTCGAAACTCAACTCCTGCAGGCTTTTCCTGATGATTTAGTCAAAGATGTTCCGAAAGGCATCCGCGGCGCCGACGTGGTGCAGTTTGTTCGCAACAAACAGGGCCGAGAGGCGGGTTCAATCATCTGGGAGGCCAAAAGAGCCAAGTGGAATCAAAACTGGCTCTCCAAATTAAAGGATGATATGCGCAGTGCTGGTTCCTCCGAAGCAGTGCTAGTCGTCGAGGATTTGCCGGACAAAGTAAAAAATTCTGGTCTGGTCAATGGGGTTTGGGTGACTTCTTATCGAGATTTTTTGACGGTTGCCTCAACGCTGCGACTTTTGTTGATGAAGGTTGCTGCTGCCAAATCCGCGGCCGAGAACAAAGACGAGCGGCTTGAGGATCTTTATCAATACATCACTTCAGACGGTTTTCGACACCGTCTCGAATCCCAAATTGAGAGTTTTATCGCTATGAAAACCGATTTGGAAACTGAGAAAAGAGCGATGGAGCGGCTCTGGGCAAAAAGAGAAGTCCAGCTTTCCCGACTAGAGAAAAACACCAGCAATATTTTTGGGGAGCTGCAGGGGATCGCGGGAGAAAGTCTGGGAACCATCAAGTCCCTGCAGGGCCCAGAGGATTATTCGGAAGAAACCCAGGAAGAGCTTTTCACCGAGACACTCGCAGAGCATTGAGGATCACGATAACATCTATCACTTCCTGCAGTATTGCGCCTTTCACTGGAGAAATAAAGCCAAAAGCGGCGAAACCCATCGCGATGAAAGAGGCACCCATCCCAAACCAAATCCCGCCTTTGGCAATACTCAAAACTTTTTTACCAATTCTCAAAAGATGGTTGAGTTTGGCTAGATTATTTTCAACAAAGACAATATCAGCTGATTCACTGGAAATACTGCTACCACCTTCTCCCAAGGCGATTCCGACGGTTGCGGAGGCCAGGGCAGGAGCGTCATTGAAACCATCACCCACCATAACTACGTCTTGGAATTTCTTCTTCAGCTCGAGGATAAAGGCGACTTTCTCGTCCGGCAGACTTTGAGCTTTGACCAGGTCGATCCCGGTCTGCGCGGCGACCTGCTCTGCAACAGTCGGAGAGTCTCCGGTAAGCATCGCCACTTGTTCGATCCCCAAAGTCTTCAACTCGGCAATTGTTTCTTTGATTTCCGGGCGGATCTGGTCTGCGAAGACGAGGCTGCCAACTATTTTTTGATCAACTCCGACGAAACTAACCATTTTCCCTTTTGAGCTCTGCTCTTCTTTAAATTTGATCTGCTCGGGAGTGAATTTTAAACCCATATTTTTCAGGTGTTTCATACTGCCAACTGAAACGGCGTTCTTTTCAACAAAACCGGCGACTCCTTTGCCAAAAGTTTCTTTAAAATCTTTCGGGAAAGAAAGTTTGATTTTTTTCTCATTTGCAGCACTTACGATTGATTTGGACAGAATATGGGCCGAGAGTCTTTCAACTGAGGCAGACAAACGTAAAATTTCTGCTGAGTCAATTTTCTCGAAGGTTTTGACTTCCTCGACCGCGGGCATTCCGAAAGTCAGAGTCCCAGTTTTATCAAAAACTACTGCTTTGGCGGCACCAATTTTCTCAATCGCAATACCGTTTTTGACAATGATTCCTTTTTTAGCGGCTTTATTGATACCGCCCATGATCGCAATCGGAGTGGCCAGAATCAGCGGGCAGGGGGTCGCGACCACCAAAACCGCCAGGACATTGGTCGTATCTTGGGTGAGTAAATAAGTGAAGCCCGCAACCAAGAGAGTCACCGGGGTGAAGATCGCTCCGTAACGGTCAGCGAGCCGAACTAAAGGAGCTTTTGATTCCTGCGCTTCACGCACTAAACGAACAATCTGCTCGTATTTACTGTCTGAAGCTTTGCGGATCGTTTGAATTTTGATTGGGTTATCGAGATTAACACTTCCGGAAAGTAGGGCGGCATTGGACATTTTTTGGGTCGGGACTGGCTCACCAGTGAGAGCTGCCTCATTGATCGAGGTTTCTCCTTCAACTATTACCGCATCCACTGGTATGAGCTCACCAGGTTTGACCAAAAGAATGTCACCCACTCGCACTTGCTCAACACTCACATCAGTGACGCTTTCACCTTTGACTAGATGGGCGACCCGCGGAGCCGCGGCGGCTAATTTTTTTAAAGCATCCGAAGCGCTTCTCAAGGCATAATCTTCCAAGGCTCGGCCGCCAGAGAGCATGATAACCACGATCGCTCCTGCCAGGTATTGACCCAGTAGCAACGAAGTAACAATTGCCAAGATCGCAATAACATCGGCACCAAAATTTTTCTTGAGCAACTCTTTCAGAGTGTCATAGGCGAGAGGAATCCCACCCAAAATTAAAACTAGTTGAAAAAATAAATTGGCAACTTGTTTCTGACCAGAGGCAAGCTCAAACAAACCTATTATTAATAAAACAAAAGAAAAGCTAAAAACTGGGTATTTTTTTATCCACTCTGGCGAGCCGGGGAAAAATCGGGAATTTTCTTGCAAACTAGTATTTCCTTTCTTTTTTATTACCAAAGTTTCTTTAATTTAAAACCCTACGAAGTTAAATTACAAGAACAATGGAAAACTTACCACCGCTTCAAAGACAAAATAATACTTTTGTTCCCAGTTTGATCGTTTTTCTGCTCTCTCTGGTTTTGATTTTTGCGGCTTACTTCTTGCTCTTTCGCTTTATCGTCCTTGGCTAACTTGCTTTCTCCTAATTTCTCTGAGAAACTAGTAAAAGTAGATGCCAACAACAATCTTTTTCGTGCGCCATGGCCAAAGTGAAAATTTGGAAAAAATAAATTACGGCCGCATGCCTGGCTATCCTTTATCAGAAACTGGGACCGCCCAAGCCGAGGCGGACGGAAAATATTTTGCTGATAAAAAGATAACGGCCATTTTTACCTCTCCTTTGGAAAGGTCCTTTCAAACCGCGGACATCATTGCCAAAGCTTGCCCCTCGGCAACTGTGGAGCATGTCTTTGATCTCAATGAAGCTGAGGCGACTCACTGGCAGGGAATGAAAGTAGAGGAGCTTTTCACCAACAGTTTTTACGAAACTTTTGTCAACGATCCAGATGCAGATATCGGCACGGAAAATCTCACTGAAGTGGCCGCTCGTATGGAAAAAACACTCCAGGAAATCCTCTCAAAACACAAAGGGCAAAATATTGTCTGCGTTTCCCATGAATTTCCAATTCTTGCGCTAAAACTCAAACTTGAAGGCAAGCCTTTGCAGAGTATGAAAACTTATCACCTGCCGATGGGCGGAGTGCTTTCGTTTACTTTTGACGATTCCGGAAAATTTGTTAAAACCGAAGAAGTCAGCGTCTGAAAAGGCGTTTGTTGATGGCGCGGATAGGGAAAAGCGGATCAAAAGAGCGGATTGAAAAATTCCTCAAACTTCTTCTAGACCTTCCCTTTGACCAATCTTTTTCTCTTCTTAAAATCTCATTCATCCGATCACAAGCTTTATCAATCGCTGCGTACATGTCACCTGCTTGATCAGAAATCTTCAAAGTTTTCTTGGGGATTTTCACCACAATATTGACGATGAAGTCTGTTTCTTTATCTTTGTGCGCTTTCTCCGAGCGCAGCTCAATCTCAGTCCTAATAATCTCAGGGAAATAGCGATAAAATTTTTGGGATTTTTTGGTCGCGTAGTCTTGCAGGGCCTGATTTTCGTTTAGGTGTTTACCTTTGACAACGATACTCATCTGATGAAAAGTATAATTTGTCTGTCCCTTGATTTCAAGAAAGAAGCGAGCAAATTTTTTGAAAGATTGACTTTCCGCAGGAAAGCGAGCGCGAAGCGATTGACAACCAAGCGGCTTTTTCGATAGGCTAAAGAGAGCCCATGCAAGACGCTACTGCTACCACTCAAATTTCCACTGAAGCTTTTCCTATACAAGAGCCGATCGTGCTCACCCCCGGACTTGACGAAAAAGTCAAAAAAAGTAAGCCAAAAACCGGTAGGGGAGCTTTTTCAACTCTCGGTATCCTCCTCGCCGGCTGGTTTTTTGGTAATTTGATTTTGGTGGGACTTCTTTCGATCGTTGTCATGGTCTCGGCCTCTTCTACTGGATTGATCAAAGTTCCTTTTTTCACCGAAAATTTTTTTGGAAAAAGCTTGTCCACTAGCGTCGTGGCGGACGCTACCGGTCTAGAGTCTGCCGAAGCAAAAATAGCGGAAATCAACACTCTCTCCTCAAATAAAACCATCAAAAGCCTACAGTTCACACAAGATGAGATCAACGCTCTTTTTGCCAATCAAGTCGAACAGAAGGGTAGTTTTCCACTTTATGATCCCAAGATTGTTATCAAAGATGGAAAGTTTGTTTTCAGTGCCAAGATGATTCAGACAAATGCTCCAGTTACCATCGCCGGCAACGTCACTTCTTCGGGTCTAATTGCCAATATCGAGCTCACTTCAGCAAAATTTGGCAAAGTCTCCCTGCCGACTTTTCTAGCCAGCAATTTATTTGATTCTTACTTGTCACAAATTGGCCTGAGTCTCTCAGGTAGCCAAGTGCCGGCCAAGCAAATCACCCTGGAAAACGGATCGGTGACCCTGGTCTCTGTTTCCAAACCCTAACTCTCATTTGAGAAAAAACTCGCAATCGAATAAACTTAAAATATGCAGCCTGCCATCTCAATCAGCTCATACCTGATTAGCTTGCCTTTGGAATTTCTCAACTGGTGGTTCGTCGAGGCAACTTTCAACCTTTTCAAAATTCTCCGTTTCGTCCTAGCTGCCGCCCTTCGTTTGTTGGGAGTCGAGTTGCTTTTGAAAACTTTTTTCAAACCCTGGAAAAATGAATACCGAGAAGGGTTGACCCGCTTTGCCCTTTTCATGGGTATGGGGATCAAAACTTTTATTTTATTTTTTGATTTTTTGTTTTTCTCAGCTTTGATTTTTCTGGAAGGGCTCATTTTAGTAGCTTGGCTTGCTTTTCCACTGCTTGTAATCTGGGGGGTCTATGCTGCAATTTTCACCTAGTACCAGCAGAGTTTGGCAAGCCGCGACCTTTTGCCTCATCTACAGCTCACTTTTGGGGATAATCATCAGACTCTCGGCTTTCATACTTTTGCTGACGACTATCTTGTTACTTCTCACCAATGGCACCAAATTTTTCCCGCCGCTGCTTTTTTCTCTTTTGTCACTTCTGATTATGTTTGAATTTTTCTATCGTTTTAAAGTCAGCCGCGAAAAGCCCCGCTTCAGCGTCGAAGAAATAAAAGAAACTACCAATTTAGCTGATTTAGTTACGCTCCCGCTGGCCAAACTGCTTCTTTCTCACCCTGCTTGGAGCGAAACAAAAAGTCTCATGAATGCGCTGAGTTTTTCGGAAAGTGTCAAATTTGTCCTTTACCGGTCAGGAATCTCACGGGACAACTTGGGAGCTCTTTTTGCCAACGGGGAAGAGATAAACTTGAACGGCGCGCTGCAGACTGCGGCAGATATTTCCGCGAAAGAAGGTTGGGTCTACATCGATGAGCTCTCACTGGTCTCAGCTTTGTTCAGCAAATCTGCTCTCCTACAGAAGCTCCTTTTTGACCGAAACCTCAAGCAAAATGACCTAGACAATATCCTACACTGGGCCCGGGAAGCGCAAAAAGTTTATCTCGAAGATCGACCTTTTTGGGAACTTTCGACTTCCTCCTTGGGACTAGGACTAGCGGAGGTTTGGATGGGTGGTTGGACTCTGGAGACTGAAAAATACACCAAGGATATCAACACCGAAGTACTCAAAAGAAGTGAGGAATATTTTTTGGTCGGTCGGGGCAAAGAAGTCTCCCAACTTGAACAAGTACTTCTGCGAACCAGCAAGAGAAATGCGATTTTGCTGGGTGAGCCGGGTCTGGGAAAAACGACAATTGTTTATTCTCTCGCGAGAAAATCCGTGATTGGGGAGCTTCCGGTCGAGCTCTCTTACAAACGCTTCATGGAGCTGGATCTCACCTCAATCAATGCTTCAGCGAACGAGGGAGAGATCGAGCAGAGACTCAAAAATATTTTGGTTGAGGTTTCCCATGCTGGGGACGTCGTGCTTTTTGTTCCCAACATTGAGAACCTCGCTGGCGCGCTTGAAGGCGGAAAGTTTGATATCTCAGGACTGCTTTCTCAGACTTTGAAAGATATTAACTTGCAAGTCATTGGAACTTCCACACGAGCAGCCTTCCATAAATACATCGAGGACAAAGCAGTTTTTGCCGATTCCTTCGAGGTCATTGACGTGACCGAGCCAAATACAGACGAGGCGATCAGAATATTGGAAGAAGCAACTCATCTGATTGAAAGTAAAACTGGTGTGAAGATTACTTACAAAGCGATTCTGAAAGCAGTTGAGCTCTCGGAACGCTACCTAATTGACAAAGTTTTGCCAGGTAAAGCGATCAACCTGGTCGATGAGGCAGCGGCCAATATCGCTCTTTCCGGGAAAAAATTGCTGGAAGAGTCCGACATTGAACATATAATTTCTGATAAAGCGAAGGTCCCGGCTGGACTTGCTACTGGAGAAGAGAAAGATAAATTACTCCAGCTTGAAAAAGTCCTCCACCAGAGAATCGTCTCCCAAGATGAGGCCATCTCGGCTATCTCTCAAGCTGTCAGGCGGGCGAGAACTCTCAAACGAGACAGCAAAAAACCAATCGGAGTTTTCCTTTTTCTGGGACCAACTGGAGTGGGAAAGACCGAGACTGCCAAAGCTCTCGCGGAGGTTTACTACGGATCAGAAGAGCGGATCTTGCGCTTTGACATGAGTGAATTTAACCAGGAAAACAGTGTTTATCGACTCATCGGCTCTCCTCCTGGCTCATCAGAATTTAAAGAAGGCGGCCAGCTCACTGAAGCAGTCCGGGTCAATCCTTTTAGTTTGATCCTATTGGATGAGCTGGAAAAAGCCCACAGCAAAGTTTTGGAAATTTTCTTGGCAATTTTCGATGAGGGAAGGATCACTGACTCTTCAGGACGACCAATTTCTTTTACCAATACAATAATAATTGGAACGTCCAATGCGGGAGCAGAGTATATCCGCGAGCAAATCAACAGCGGTAACCCAGCAGATCTGAAAAAATCTTTAATTGAGAAGCTTTTGACTGAAAATACTTTTCGTCCTGAGTTTATCAACCGTTTTGATGATGTGATCGTCTATCGACCACTGGATCAGATCGAAGTCACCAAAGTAGTCGAAATGCTTTTGAACAATCTAGCTCGCCGCTTAGAGAAACAAGATTTAACAGTGAAATTCACTCCAGCTCTTGTAACCTTTCTAGCCAAAATAGGCTACGATCCACAGTTTGGCGCTCGACCACTCCAGCGAGCGATCCAGGATCAAGTTGAAGCAAAAATTTCCCAGGCAATACTAGAGGGCAAACTCGCTCGGGGAGCCAAAACCACTGTTACAGCAGCCAACGACCAAGTCACTTTAAGTTAATTCTTCCAAATTTTGATCTTGAAAGGTATAATACAAAGGTTCATAAACTAATTCCAAGGAGGGAGAGTTATGCACTGGTTCTTAACCAAAACTGTTAAGGCACTCGTGCTTGCCATACTGACAGCTGTAAGTTGTGGTTTACTTGTGTCGCTCTTCATACTATTGACCTCAACAGAAAGCTGGAACCAAATGAAAACTCTGGTGGTGGTAGTCTCCTTTTTCTTGTTCGTGGGCATTTTCACAGTGTTGATGATTGATTTAAGTGAAAACCCTACAGCAGAATTGTATGAACCAGTAAAACCGATTAAGAAAAAGGCAGACGCAGACGTTTTGATTGAAGATGTCCTAGACTTTCTTAACGAGAATAATCCCACATTAAAGAAGAAATAAGATGATCAAATGTGAAGTCGGAGAGTTACCACGCTGAGCCGTTAACTGAAGAAAGTTGCGGCTCTTTTTTTATTTTTTACTCCTTTTGTTATAATAGCCACGATCAATCCTGAAGGAGGCGTGATGAAGGCGATCAGCGAAGGCAGAGCGATTCTTTTCGAAAGCTACTGTCGAGAAGAAGGAAAGATCATCGGTCGACAGATCTTTGCTCAGAAAACCACTCTCGATGGCTACCGTATCGTAGTTGTTGGAGACTCAATCTATTACGCTTCAGCACTTAACAAGAGGGATTTAAGAAAGCTCTTGACGACTGACTTGGGTGCAAATGAACAAATCGTCTGCTTCCTACAAAGAAGAGAAAATTTCATTGTCGGGTTTGAAAAACGTGTCATAAATCAAATCGTCGAAAGAGCAGTGTAAGGAACAATCCAGAAAAGAAGCGGTGAGCAAAGAGAAAGTTTTTCTGAGACCAAGGCAGTACTGATGCACCACTTCGGAATCAACTCTCAAGTTAGAGCGGCCAGGATTGTGGAAGAGCGTAGTGAAAACACATTCGTACTAGCTCAACCACAGACTTACAACTGCGAAGTGGGCAACTATGATGTTGCTAAACTAATTGATAGTAGAGAACCAGAGCAGTGGCTCATCTGTACGATTTTCGATGGGGCAGTAATACAGATCAAAAGGGAGTCGAGAGGAAAGATCATCAAAGCAACAGACCAAGTTTAACCACTTGGTCTTTTTTTTAACCCATAGCATTGAATAGTATTTAAAATTCTGTTAAAATAATCTTGAAATCAAGCGCATTTCAAGGAGGAGAGCGTGAACACTCCCGAGGCAGTTCGCACTTTGTCAAAGATTGCTGAACATCTTGTGATGGACGCCAGAGGAACAGAGTTAAAGTACGAGACAGGCGATTTCCAACGTATTCTTCAATACAGCGTTCACACTGACGTTGTTCTTGTGGAAGACTGGACCTCCCATTCCCACAGAATAGGAAGATACAGATGGGAAGGGTTCAAGGGTTTCGAGCCAGAAGATGGAAATGCAGTTGTTCTCATCTTTGAACACGGTGGCTGGCAAACTCGAGTGAGACTTGGACGTATTAATGGTCCAGAGGTGAGTGTCTATCATATAGCACCTACTCTGATAGCTCATGAGGGCACCGTCTCCTGAGGAAGGGGAGAAAGTGAATGGATTCCAACCGTATCGGAACATTGGTGTTCATCACGATCATCATCGTCATAGTGATAGCGTACCAAACGAGATGATGGTCACTGGAGGTCTAAGCCCATGAGAAAGATCAACTGGGACGTGGTCGGGCTCTTACTTGGTCTCGTCTCTTTGGTCGCGATCATCGTGGTCAGCAATATCCTGTAGGAGGGGCCATGATCAACAAGGTCTTCGCTTTCTTGCAAGCAATGAAGAAAAGGATGGATAGAGAGAACGAAGAGCACTTCCCAGGGTTCATCGCGATCGCCGCAGTGTTACTCGCGATTTTTCTCGCGACAACCTACAACACCTTCGGCTAGACAATAAATCAGCAATGGACAAACCATGACTCCCTCGCAACCGCTTGGGAGTCTTTCTTTTTCCGAACATTGACCAAAAGTTCTACAAGTACTAAGATAGGCTTTCTATGGGGATGAAACTGACCAGCAAAGCTCGCGCAAAAAAACTCTTTACTCCACTGACTGCCAATGGTCAAAAACCATTAGCTGAAAGAATCCGTCCAACTAACCTTGAGGGCTTTGTCGGTCAAGAGCATTTGGTCGGGCAGGGGAAACTGATCTCCACTTTACTCCGACAAGACAAAATCCCTTCTCTAATTTTCTGGGGGCCACCAGGCTCGGGTAAAACAACTCTCGCGAAAATCATCGCCCACGAAACCAAATCTTTTTTTGAATTCCACTCTGCAGTCGAGGTCGGCGTCAACGACATCAAAATAGTTATTAACGAATCTAAGGAGAGGCTTGAACTTACTCAGCAAAGGACGATTCTTTGCATTGACGAGATCCATCGCTGGAACAAATCCCAACAAGCGATCCTGCTGCCTTTTGTCGAAGACGGAACAATCATTCTTATCGGCGCAACCACCGAAAATCCTTCTTTTGAAGTCATCGGCCCACTGCTTTCTCGCAGCAAAGTTGTCATTCTCGAAAGATTGGAAGAAGCAGACATCAAGAAACTAGTTCAACACGCCCTGCGCGATAAAACTCATGGGTTGGGCAATTCAAAAGCAAAACTGGAACCAGAGGCCATGCAACTTTTGTTGGACGCCTCGAACGGGGATGCGAGGACGACCCTCAACGCTCTGGAAATTGCTGTTAATCTCACTTCGCAACGAAACGGCGAGAGGAAAGTTACGGTTGAGAAAATCGAGCAAGCTTTGGGCAGTAAAAAACTGCTTTACGATAAAACTGGAGAAGAACACTACAATGTCATCTCGGCTTTCATCAAAAGTTTGCGCGGCTCTGACCCTGACGCGGCGGTCTATTATCTGGCGAGAATGCTGGAGGCAGGAGAAGATCCAGAATTTATCGCGCGAAGAATGATAATTTTAGCCAGCGAAGACGTCGGCAACGCTGACCCCAAAGCTCTGCAGGTTGCGGTTGCGACCGCCCAAGCCCTACAATTTGTCGGTTTACCAGAAGCGGCCATTAATCTCGCTCAAGCGGCAACTTATCTAGCCACCACACCGAAAAGCAACGCTAGCTACATGTCACTGCGCTTTGCACAATCAGACGTCAGAGCCACTCTCAACGAACCAGTGCCGCTGCATCTACGCAACGCAGTCACTGATCTGATGAAAGATGTGGGCTACGGAAAAGGTTATAAATATGCTCATGATTATGAAGGTGGGGTAGTGGAGCAGCAATTTCTTCCCGACAGCCTCAAAAATAAAAAGTACTACCATCCCAAAAAAATTGGGTATGAGAAATATATCAAAGAACATCTCGAAAAAATCAATTCCAATAATTAGCATTGCTGTTTTGTTTGCTTTTTCTTTGTTAAAATTAAACAAATGAAGTTTAACCAAGTCACTTGGTATTCCAAATTGATTGCTCTAATTCTTTTTGTTGCTCTGCCATTCATTGGTTTTTACTTGGGAATGCAATACCAAGAGCTTACTCACCCTACAACAGAGGTGCAAACAACTACTGTTTCAAACAGCTTTACAGCCACCACCTCTGCAAATACCACAAATGATCAAAGTAATATTTCCATAAAAACAGATCAGGTTAGTGTTAACGCAGTTGAGAAAAATGGGTTAGTGACTTACTCGGGCACAGTACAGCTTCCAACTCCTTGTACAAATCTCAATGTTGATGCGACTGCTTCTCGAACTGATCCTTCGGTAGTCAGTATTCAACTAACTACTCAACCAACAGATACCGTTTGTGCACAAGTAGTAACTCCGAAACCATTTTCTGGGGAAGTGGCCGCTCCAAAGGGAGTTCAAATTCACGTTTTCTACAACGGTTCACAGATAAAGTAGCGCTTTAGCGCGTTTATTTTCTTTCCAACTCCTGCAGTCTTTCGTCTGAAATTCCAAAATGATGGGCGATTTCGTGTTTGACTGTGTCCGTGACGACATTTTTGATCGCTTGTGGGTCGCCGTGAGAAACCCACATGATCGGTCCCTGAAAAATAGAAATTTTATCTGGCACGGCTAGATTGTAACCTCTCCCGCGAGAGGTGAGGGGAACTCCTTGATAGAGTCCCAGAAGCAGCCTTCCTCGAGCAAACTCTGGAGCAGGCCAAGCTTCGACGACTAGATCAACATTGTCCAGTTTATCTTTAAAAAATTTTGGTAAAGCTTCGACCGCCTCGACCACTAGTTTTTCAAACTCTTCTTGTTTCATTTGCTCAATAATAACACCCTTGGATATAATAAAATAATCTGTCTCTAGTGTTGGGAGGAGGCCCATGACCACCCAAGTCGACCCAGAACAAGAGGAGAGGGCGGAAAAAGAAATAGAGGAGATCGTCGTCCGTAAAGAGATCAAAGTAGACTATGTGAGAAACGGGCACCATTTTGAGTTTGTCTACCCACTCGTTGGTCTCACTGTAAAAGAAGCAATCGAGAGACTGAGAGTCTATCTTAGTAGAGAAGAGGCTCTGATTGTGAAGGCTCCCTACTATCTCAACAGAGAACTAGTCAAACACTCAAGTGAGAGAATAATCGAAGAGGGAGATATCTTGAATGTCGATCCGTAAAGATTGCACGATAACGAAAAAAGCTCTCCAAAAATTCTGGAGAGCTTTCTTTTTTTTGTTCTGTTCAAATGTTACTTAACTGTGAAAGAGTAGGTCCCGTTTTTGCAAGTTCCATCCTCTAGACAATAAGAGTAGGCGACTTTGTAGGCTCCGGCGTCAGCGACTGCTACTGGAACGATCAGGGTTTTTCCATCTTTGGAGACAATATTGGCCCCGGGTACGACGTCAACTCCTTTGGCGGTCGCGACTTTGATTTCCGAACCACCTTTGACAGCCTTTTTGAAAGTTATTGAGACTTGGTTTGGTTTGGTCGAGACGGTTGAGTTTGGCTCGGGAGTGATACTGGTAATGTTGCTGTCATTGTTGTACTCAGCGTTTTTATCTTCTGATTTTTCCGCGCTAGAGGTGCTAGATCCGTTTAAATTTACATCTTCTTTCTTAGTTTCGTTTTTATTTGAGGATTGGTTTTTATTGATCAGGTAACCTATACCAAGCAACACAAGGATTGCAATTGCAGCGATAATAATTTCTCTTGAAGTGATTTTCATATTTGCTTCTTAGTAAATACAGAGCGCTTTAGCGTCTGTTTAAATTCTAATTATTCCCAGCGGAGCAGAGTAGGAAATCCTCCTTGTAAATTAGTCTAGACAAGTTAAATCTTTTTGTCAAATCTTATAAGTCGCTTAAAAATCACTCATAGTAAACTTGCAATTTCTCTCAATTCTAGGGATAATTTTCGTGGAAAGGAGACTCTCGTGAGAGTGCTGGTTGTCGGTAGCATTGGCAAGAGAGGCGAGACACGGATTGATTTCCTGGTAGGAGAATTGGGAGCACGAGACATCGAGGTAGTCAAAGTTAGGACAAACTACGGCAATCGTGATTGGCGAGAACACTTCGATGAGGTGAAAATATACTTGAAGAATTCACAAAGATATTTTGAAGAGAACTCAATTGATGTCGTGGTCGCGGATCTATCAGCTGCCTCAGATGGTAGAACCCACCAGTTGATGATTGCCAATCAACGAGGGATTCCTACTTTTGGTTTTGCCCAAGTGGTAGTGGACACTCCCTGGAGATTAGTCGATGTCGACAGGCTATTCACAAATATCAACGATCTTGTCGCTGCATTGCGCTCCTACGAGAAAACTATTGCCGCTGACTGACCCTCGGCGGTTTTTTCTTGCACTACAAGCTATAATTGATCTCGGTGGTATCGGGTGGGAGAAAGGACTCCCAAGTTGGCAATCAAGACAGAGCAGAAAGTAGTCTGTCCCGTTTGTCTAAAGCCAAAAAACAAACTAACAAATCGCCACCCAATCAGTCGAGTTCTTGTTTGTAGTAATTGTTTTAAAAAACTCACTAACTTCAAACCAAAATTGAGGAGAGGGGTCTGTAGTCTCTGCGGTAAGGGACCAAGACTTATTCATTATAAAAATGAAAGTTGTGGGCGATGTTATAGGAATAGGATAGCTAAAGAGAGATTTCCGTCATGTAGCGAGTGTGGCACAGTGATAAGCCGCGCGAAGAGAATACATCCGGATACCAAGGCTGTACTCTGCCTGAAGTGCTATTTCAAGGCAAGCGGCACTTACGACCCAATAGGTCGGTGTTTTCTGTGCAAGAGAGATCAGATGCGGCTTCCCATGCTTGACTCAGAATCCAAGGAGAGGATTTGTATGAGATGCTACTCGAAAGGAAAGGGGCCTAAATATGGTCATCGATGGGGCAAATGCAGCAAATGTGGAAATTCTCCGAGACTCATCTACGGAAAGGCTCTAGACTACTGTCTGACCTGCTATCGCAAACATCTTAATTACGAACAACCGAGGTACTAGAAACGTCAACCGGTAGCCAACTAAACGCTACCGGTTTTTTTTTTGCCTTTTTCCACGGAGTCTATATATAATATTATTGTGTACGCCATTACTGCCATAGTCGCCTGTACAATCGCTTTTTTTGTCTACCAATACTGGAAATACAAAGCCTCGGACAACGGTGCGCCTTATGTCGCGATCGAACACCCAGTTGTCGAGCATATTTTGCAGTTAGCGCAGATCGAGCCGGACGATGTGCTTTATGATCTCGGGAGCGGGGATGGGCGAGTGCCGATTGCCGCTGCGCTAAACTACAATATCAAAGCCGTGGGGATTGAGATTGACCGTTTTCGCCACTGGTATGCTCTCTACCAGCGTTTTATCCTCAGACTCGGTAATCGAGTGACTTTCATTAATAAAAATATTTTTAATGTAAACTTGTCTGAGGCAACGATTTGTTTTGTTTATTTGACTCAACAAGCCAACGAAGGTTTGGAGGATAAATTTTTAAAAGAATTGGGTGAGGGGACTCTGATAATTTCTCCTTCTTTCCAATTCCCCGGCTGGACTCCAGTCTACGTTGATGAAAACCCCACCCTTCATACTCCGTGGGGCCCAACTTATTTTTACGAAATCGGCACGTCAAACCCAAAAGTGGCTGAACAAACTGCAGTGGCAACCCCGCCAGTTCAACCCGAAGTTGAGCAAGCGCGGCAAGCTCCTAATTTAACCCCACCCACACAACCAAACCCCTAGCTTTTGGTATATTAATGTATAATACCTAGGTTCAGTAAAGGAGTTTGTCATGGCCGAGGACCCAACCAAGCCAGGCAATGAGAATCGGGAAGAGCCCTCTGGAGAAAGAACTCGCCGAGTAACGGAACAAGACCAAGCAAGGGAAAAGAAAACCAAGATTAGTTTTTGGCAAAAGCTGAAGCACAGTTTCTCGCTAAGAAGTTACTCAAAATCTACTCTGCTAATGATCGCCGGGGGCCTAGTAGTATTAGGTCTCGCAATTTTATTAGCTGTACACAATATTTACTTCAGTAGCGACAGTAGCGCAGCTTCAGGGCAAGTTCCGTTCATCAGAGCAACCGCAACACTGACACCGAGACCGACACCTACTCCTAATTACGAAGAAGAGATCGAAAGAGGGGTAATTGACTCGGTAAATTACCGACGGGAGCTGACCATGTTGCCACCCTTGAAACTCGCAACTGCTTATGTACTTTATGCGAGGGACTATCTCAACCCACCGGCAACGCCACAACCGAATCAATTTGAGATAGATGGTCTGCCTCCTTGTGAGGATGTTTGCACCTTTGACATGCCCACACCGAGCGGCATCTCAGTCATCTTTGCAAAAGTCAGAGAGATCAAGCAAAACGTGGTCGAGAAAACAATGGATATGATTGAGGAGAAAAGTTTTAGCAGCGACGTCATCTATCTCTGTCAGTCAGGTAATATTGGCGTTGGTGCTATGAAAGTTGACACTCGCCTCTATTACGTAGTGATTCTCGTCAACAAACTGAGCAAATGCAACCTGCATCAGCAGTAACTCTTTACTGGTATTGTCCTAGAAATGGAAGACGCGGAGCAATCGAGATCGAAGAGATAACAACTACTGCAAAAATCATACAGCAGTTGAGAGGCGCTCATAGCACAAAGGATCGAGATTGTTTTTTCGATCCAGCAGAACTGACATTAACAACAAAAGATGAAAGAGGTTTTATCTTAGTCGATTAGGACGGACTCAATTTTGATTCCGTCCTTTTTTATTGGAGATTGATGACTTTTGTTGTATTATTTCATTTAGTGAGTGGTTCCGAGGAGGGTTTGATGACCAACGAATTCGAAGGTGTTGGCCCGAGAGCAAATCCTAATACCCGAGAGTTTCGCACAATTCGGACAAGCGAAGAGAGAAAATCCACTCAGAGTGGGACAAATGGAACCAAAGGCCCGGCAACTGGCTTCACAGCCAAATGCAGCGAGAAACCAGTTCTACAAAACGCATGCCCACGGTGTAATACCTCGGATCTGTTGCCAGGAAAAGATCAGGACGGAAGATTTTTTTTCTGCATTAATTGCAACTACCGTCAGGAGAAGATCTATTACGGTAATTTCGTCGCTGCAGAACAAGAGGTCAGTTACAAAAGAAGACGACCACCCTCACATGGTAAATCTATGCTTGGATGAACGCCTATATCTCTCGATAGGCGTTTTTTTATCTATCTTTCAGTCTAAAAACAAATTTAAGAGCTGACCAGTCCTCATCAATGGCAGCAACTTTCACATCAACTAATGAATTTTCCAAACCGATAGTCCGAACAATATTCTCGTTCAAATCTTTAGGGATTTTTGAAGAACCTTTTGGCCAGCCGACCCATAAGTTTCCGTTTTTAGCCAAATGGGATTTTAATTTTGGAAAAGTCTCGTGCAGCTCAGCTTTTTCTGTAACAAAAGAAATAATAAAATCTAAATTCGATTCAGGCTTTTCAAAAATTTTAAAAGTGATAGGAGAGTCTGCAATTTCTTTTTCAAAAGAAAGAGGGGAATTGTCAAAATAGACTCTGCTGCCCTCTTTCAAACCCAACTTTTCAACTAAAGACTTACCAGAATAGCCTGCCATAGCCGTATTATCACACTATAATCTTTATTTTTCAAGGCTAAAAGCGCGTCTTTTGCTTGATAGATCAGTCTAATTTATCAATTATAGGGTAAAAATGGACCCCTCAGGGGGAGGAGGCGAAAGGGGTAAAACCCTTGAATGTACTGATACAGCAGCCAATATGAGCAATTTGAGTGCGATAAATAAATTTAAGAATTTAGGACAGAGAAAAAACAGGGAATTTTGAATACGATTTTGAAAGCTAAAAAGTTTTCAGTTAGCGCAGTAGGAAAGTGAGAGGAAAATTTCAAAACAGCTCTCGGTGGGGAGCTTAACTCCACGTCGCATAAGATACATTGTGCGACGTAATAGCAAATAGCCTTTAGGAGCTCTTTCTAATGAAGAGAAGGGGCGCACAGATATCACAGATTAATTGGAAATTAATTTGTTTTTTATTTTCACTTCATCCTCTGTGCACTTCCTACATTACTTAAGATCTAAAAACGCCTCCTAGGCCCTTTTAAGGGCTTGCTACTATTAGCCTTGGAAATACCTTTAGTCGGACTCTTGGGTAGACACTCATCGGAGAGAGTCAAATTTGCTTGTTATTTAGGTTTAAATTGATAGTTTTCTAGCTATAAATTATGACATCTCAGGCATGCAATTAGCACTCGTTTTATAGCTCTGCAAAGTTATCCACAAAAGATACCTCAGTCTAATGTAAGAAGGGCGCATTAAAAAACTAAAGGAGGGTCGCACTACACTAGAGAAGAGTGGGGCGAAAGTTTTGTTTGGCTCCAGCTCGTCCAAAGCCGAAAGGTCTTTCGGGTTTTTTGCGATCGGACTTCTTCATCTAGACCCTATAGTATTACTTTCCACACGTGGAAACAACTATATCATACTATATCATCATGTCTTATAGTATTGTTGTACCTTTTCTCCTTTTTACCCCCACTACTCCTCCACTCTGACAGAGCGTCGCAAAAATTTTTTCCTCTTCTTTCAAATAAAAATTAATTGTCAGTAAATAGATCCGCTGATCAAGCTTTCAAGTACTGCAATTAAAAAAAGCTAGTCTCTTAAAACCCTCACCCCCTCCCTGTTATCAAAAAAAATGGGCCCCGGGAAAACAAGTTTCTCGGGGCCGACAGGCTATTCAATTGTAAGACTCTGGTCTAAAACCCCGCTAGCGAAGCTTAGGTTTTAGAGTCCAGGGCCTGAAGTTCACTGTCGAGACCGCGGCATTCTTCGGCCAGATGTCGCTGCTCTTCTGGATTCTGAGCAGACTGGCCGAGTACATTACCGCTCAACGATACAGCGATTCCTCGTCTACCAACAGAGGGTTCGTCATCCCTCCATGGTGTTTTTGGCGGAGGCGGGGGTGGCTCCCCGGGTCCACGCGTCTGCCAATAACGAGGTCTATAATCCATCGTCCATATCCTCACGGGGAACTCGCCCAAACCCAGGGGCGGATCTATCGGTTCCTTCCTCTGTAAATCCCTCAATTGGGTTCTTTCCCCCTCCCTTCTAAAACCCGAAGGATCTGAAAAGGATTTTAGTACTTTGAAAAAGGGGTGTCAAATGCCCCAGGTTGTGGTGACAATAAGAAGAAGAAATACACTAAACGCAACAAAAACATACTCAAAGGTCGCTCGGCGGGTCAGATCCTTATCAAGCATATGATGCATGATGCCCAGCACAACATAAACCATCGCGGTCATTGCCAGCCCAATCTTTGGTGGGTCAAGTGGCCAAAAAGACAAGGCCGCGGACAGCTGAGCAACAATCAACCCGGCGACTAAACTGTAGAGTATTAATTCTCGACTCAAAGTTTCTTCAAGCTCGACTTGCCACAATGCTTGAGCAAAAAGCAAAGAACCGAACCCAAAACTTATCAAAGTTAGCGCCCACCACGGCAGTCCTAATCCATAAATCAAAGAAAAGAAAGCAAAGGAAACAAATAAAGTCACGAGATAGCCCACTGTCCGAGCTGCTCGCAAAAGTGGGATGTTTCGCTCCGCGGAGACATTAAAAATATTTTCTGCCAGCAAATTGGTATAAAGAACAACTCCGTAAACCACACAGAGAAGAAGTCTGATCTCAGTCGAAGGGTTGAATTGATTGATAAAAAGGGCAAAACTCAGTGTTAGAAAAGTGGGCAAAACAAATAAAGTGATGAATTCAAAACCTTTCAGGTCTTTGAAAATCGACCAGACCGAAAGCAGATAGCTGGCCACGACTAACCCAGCAAGTAAATAGAGTTTGATATTAGCCTCAGCGAGTGGAAAAAAGAAAAGTCCTCCGGAGAGAACGATCGTTACGATTGTGATCTTTACGCGCTTGGTCAGCATAGTTGGCGGCTAGATTTTAGCATTTCCTTTTGCCGCTGTCACTTGCTGCTCTTTGAGAACATGGCAAATCGCCAAGGCCAGCGCGTCATAGGCATCGTCACGAAAGCGGTAAACGTCTTTGCCAGCTTGGTTTTTGGCAGTGTGTAGCTCCTTCATACCCAGATGTTTCAAAACGGCATCCTGCACCTGTTGTTTGTCGCTTCTACCGTGACCTGCGACCATTAATTTCATTGTCAGACCAGTATATTCATGGATTGGTAAGTGTTTCTCCGCAGCTGCCAGAGAAATCGCCCCAATCGCTTGTCCGACATTGATCGCGGTGGTGACATTGGCTCCAAAGAAAATCTTTTCCATCGACATCAAATCTGGTTTGTACTCAGCAATCAATTTGCTAATTCCCTCCTTCAAGGTCAGCAAACGATACGGCATTTCCCGATTTTTGTCAGTCAGGATACACCCGTAATTGCGGGCGATAAATTTCGTTTTGCTGTCACTACCCTCAACTTTGAGAACTCCCCAACCAGTGGTGGCAGTTCCCGGATCAATTCCGAGAATTAACATAATTATTTGTTAAGCAGTTTATATATTACCACGGAAAACATTGGGATTATTATTACTGACACAATGGGAATCCCCAGAAACCAAAAGTACAGCGACCGATAACCACATCCAATCTCAGAAAATTCGCCATATGAGACACAAGTTCTAACAAAAAGAAGATAGATTAAAACCAGAATAGCAATATCTAGAATCAATGCACCAACAAGAACACCAAATATCTTTAAAAAAGAAGGCTCTTTGATTGCTTTAGATTCCATCTAGTTTTTTCTCAAAAAGCTGTAAACTAGCTGGGACAGGACCGGGATTGCGATTACCCAAATTACCACAAACATCACCCAATTGAGATTACTCGTGTTAAAACAGTCCCAACCGCGACAACCACCTATTCGATAATAATAGTAATAAATCACGCTCGACCAAGCAAAAACAATAACCAAACTAATTAAAACTGAATAGATTACCTGCTGATTTAGCAAAGGGGGTTTTTGTTCAATACTTGCTGAGTTGTCCGCCATTAAGAAACCTCCATATTTTCTTCTAGCATTTCCTCTGAAATGTCAAAATTGGCGTAAACTTTCTGGACATCATCAAGCTCTTCAAGCTTTTCCACTAAAGAAAGGACGCTTTTGGCTTGAGAGTCTTGAGTGATTTTTACTGTTGTAGTTGGCTCTTTGACTACTTCAGAACTAACTACCAGGTAACCTTCTTTCTCAACTGCTTCTTTAACCTTCAGCAACTGCTCAGGAGAAGAAAAAATAGTTGCCTCTTCTCCATGAGTGTCGATATCCTCTGCCCCACTATCAGCGGCCAGCAAAAAAAGTTCATCCGGGTCTTTTTCACTCAGATTTACCACCAGCTCGCCTTTTGGTTTGAAAAGATAGGCAACACTACCTGGACCAGCGAGATTGCCATTGTTGCGATCGAGAGTCGAGCGTACGTCAGAAGCGGAGCGCATTTTATTGTCAGTAACAACTTCGATGATCAACGCAACTCCAGCGGGACCAAAACCTTCGTAAGTTACCTCTTCCAAGGCTTTCTCACTTCCCTCTCCGGTTGCGCGAGAGACGGCTCGATCAATGTTGTCTTTGGGCATATTGATCGCCCGAGCGGCTTCAATTGCCAATCTCAGTTTGAAATTGGCATCTGGATTGCCACCGCCTTCTTTAGCGGCAATGGTGATTGCCCGACCAGCTTTGGTAAAAGCTTGGCCACGCTTAGCATCATTAGCCCCTTTTTGTCGTTTAATAGTCGACCATTTACTGTGACCTGACATTTTTCTTAAAATGCGATTCGCGTAACTTAGCGAACGACATTTATTGACCTTTCTTGTGGGAAACTACAGAGCGCGAAGCGATCTATAGTCGACCACTGACTGTGTCCACTCATAACAAGCTTATTTTAACACAAGAATTGAACTTTCTAAGCGCTTCCCTCTTGACAGCTCTGGTAAAAATACCATGTAATAAACTCTATGAGTAGCCAAGATGAACTAGATCCCCGCTTTCAAGAAGCCATAAACGCCGCCCTCGTTGGAGAGTGGCAAAAAGCCGCGGAATTAAATTCCCAACTTTTTGACGAGTATCCTGAAGACGTCAACGTTCTCAATCGTCTCGGCCATGCTTACAGCGAGCTCGGACAAGTCAATAAAGCCAGCTCTACTTTCAAAAAGGTTTTGGAACTTGACCCTTATAATCCAATCGCCAAGAAAAATATTGATAAACTCTCGACTCTCCGCGGGGCAAATTTGAAACCAAAAGAAGGAACTAGGGTGATCGATGTTGACATGTTTCTCGAAGAGCCAGGCAAAACAAAAACTATTGAGGTGGTAGATCTGGCGATGCCGAGAGTACTGATCCAACTAAGAGTCGGTGACACCGTACTACTCAATAATAATAAAAACGACGTTTCCATTGTCTCTGAGGAGGGGAAAAGATTGGGCAAACTGGAAAGTTCCTGGGGCAACGAGATTTCTTCGGCGCTCTCTTTGGGAAGTGATTTTTCCGCAATTGTGAAAGCGATCAATGTCGGCAAAGATCCCAAGGGTTCAACTTTTTCTGTTTTTGTCAGAGAAACAAAACGCTCGAAAAAAATCGTTCAACCAATTTTCCCGATTGATTCTAACTTCACTCCTTTTGTTCGTGAAGAGACAGTTTCTTATATCAAAGAAGAGCCTAGTGTCCCACCAGAGTCAGGAGAAACAGCAGAAGCAGATTCTAGTGAGGAATTACCCAAAGAAGATCTCCCCCAAGAAGCCAATGAACTTCTTCCCGAGCCAGAATTAGTCGAGGACGAGGAAGAATACAAAGAAATCAAATAATTAAGTCAATTCATCTTCTTCAGGACTTACTTCAATCGGTGGTGTAGGAATTGCTGGTTCTGATGTCGCCACTGGAGCGCTCGCCGCTTGCGGCTTTGGTACTTCGACTTTGGGGGCTTCAACTTTTGGTGCAGGTGGTGGGGTTGCCTCAACTTTCTTGGTCTCCTCTACTTTGGGAGGCGCGGGAGTTTCTACTTTTTTTGGCTCCTCAACTTTCGGTGCGGGTGCTTCTTTTACTTCAACTTTTTCAACTTTGGGTAACTCTTTTTTAGGCTCTTCTTTTGGTGCCGCTGGTTTTGGTTTCGGTGGTTCTTTCTTCTCTATTTTCGGTTTTTCTTGAGAAACTTTTTGCTCAATTTCTTTTGGCTCTTCTTTGTGCTCAGGTTTTTCAGCAATAGGAGAAGGAGTTTCTGTAACTTCAGTTTCTTTACTTTTCACATTCTCCAGAGCTCCCCAAGGAGCGTTCAAATTACCCGCAGGGATTTGTAGGACAACTTCAGATCCAATCTCTGCTCCAAAATGCTCTACCGCCGCTGGTAGGACTTTGTAAGAGCCTTCTGGAGTGACAACCTTCCACTTCCCTTCTTTTTTAGCTAAAATTCCGCTCGTCTTCTGACGTTTGACATGTTCAACCTGCTTAAAGCGTTTTTCCCTATTTTTTCCTTCTTCAACTAGTTTCAGAGTGTCGCCCACAACGAGCAGACTTTTACTAGCGTAATTGGCAGGAACTGGATAGACCTCACCTGACTCGCTTTTCATCGCTTCCCCATCAAAGACTCCGACAATTCCGGGAAGATTGTCGGGGGTTTTTGAGTTTTGTGGTGCGCTACCTTCCTTGCCGGTTTCCAAATCAGCAAGCAATTGTTTGGCGAGTTTGATGCTAGATTCAGCCGCACCCAGGGCTTGGCTTATTAGTTCAATATTTTTACTACTCATCTCAAAAACCTCCTTTTATTTATTGTTTTAATTGGGTCGGTGGAAAGCGGAAAATTTCCACTTCCCCACTTTTTCCTGCTATTGCAGGCTCTTTTTTCTCTTCATTCTGCCCACCAACTAACCCAGTCGGCAGGTTTTGATTAAGATTTTCCGGAGTAATTTTTGCTTGTTCTTGCTCTTGCCTAGAGATTGCCCCAGGGTCTGGGTAAGATTCTGTTCCTTCCAGATTTTGATTGAGCTCTTCAAAACTTTCTACCACGGGAATATTTTTATTAAGATCAACATTGTCTTTCGGCGGCAGAAAAGCGGTGTCAACACTGTTCAAACTAATTGCAGATGGTTGCGGTGGTGCTTGAGGTGTTTGTATTTGTGGTTGGGTGGTTTCTGGAGCAGGAATTGGCGCCGCAACCGGAGTTTGTGGTGCAGGAGTGCTTTGTGGTTGTTGAAGAGCCTCTGGTACGAATGTCGGTGGGGTTGGTGCACTAACAGGAGCTTTCAAACTTTCCTCGACCAGTAAATCTGCCAAGGGAGATCCACCTGAAGTGGCTGGTTGTCCAAAAGCGGGTGTTGTTCTAGCTGGAGCAGGAGTGGCGGCCGCAGCGGCAGCGGCACGAGCTTCTTCGACGGCCCAGGCGGGCGGCTGAGGTGGCTGGCCGGGAATGAATTTCGTCTCCGTCCATTTTTTGATTAATTTCTCTACCTTTTCGACTTCCTTACCAAACTTGATGCGGGAGAGCTGAATTGCTTTAGTTGTCATTGCCGTAGCATCAGTTGGAGGTGCGAGAGAGACGGCCGAGAATGGTTTTGATCCCTGATCGTCAATTTGCAGTTTAATATACATTTCGAATCGACCGAGGTTGATAAAATCATTTTCCAAAAAGACCGGTGAGAATTCTCTTTCCAAAAAGTGCGCGTCCTGATTCCCAACTCCAAAGACAATCGTGGTACCAACGTTTCCAAAAATAGCATCCCGGACAGTTTCCGGCATTTGCTCGATATACTGATGCGTAATAACCAAATCCAATCGGTATTTTCTCGCTTCAGAGAGTATCACTGCAAACGAATCTGTCGCAAAGTTTTGGAACTCGTCAGCGTAAAGGAAGAAATCTTGGCGACTCTCTTCTGGAATATCGACTCGGCGCATGGCGGCAAACTCCAACTGGGAAACAATCATCGCTCCGAGCAGTGAAGTGTTGTTCGCACCGATACGACCTGAAGCCAAATTGACGAAGAAAAGTTTTTTGTTATTGATAATATCGTCAACTTTGATCGTGGATTTTGGCTGCCCAACAATATTTCTGATCAGCTCACTGTTTAAGAACTGTCCAACTTTGTTTTGAATTGGTGCGATCGCTTCGGTGATGAGTCGGTCGTTTTGCTCCAATTTGGCAAACTCGGTTAGCCAGAAGTCTTTCATTTGCGGATCTTTGATGAGCCCCACGATATATCTGCGGTAGCCTTTATCAACCAAAAGTCGAGTGATCGACAACAGTGAGGTGTTTGGCACCTCGAGAAGTGTCAAAATACAATTTTTCAAAATGTACTCAAGTCGAGGTCCCCAGCTGTTGGCAAAGTATTTTTTGAAAACGTCAACCAGGGTGTCGGCCATCAGCGTCCTCTGTCTTGGGTCGACCATCTCCAACATGTTCAATGAGACCGGGTGATCCGCATCAGCTGGATTGAAAATGACTACATCTTCAGCTCGGTTTTCCGGAACAAATTCAAGCAGCTCGTCAATTAATTGTCCATGGGGATCCAAAACCGCCACTCCCTCACCGTTGCGCATATCTTGAATAATCATGTTTTTGATCAAAGTAGACTTACCCGTACCAGTTTTTCCAATAATATACATGTGTTTTCGTCTGTCGGGCTTTTTAATTCCGAACGTTTGTTCGTGATCGCGGAAATAAGTTTTACCCAAATAAGTCACCGCTGAAGTCGGGATATTGAGCGGTGGTTCGCCTTTTTTAGAATGAGTCCAGGCAATCGTAGGTGTCTCAACTGAAAGATTTGGCAAGTGGAATATCGAGGCCAGCTCTTCGATCGTTAAGACATAGTCGCCACTAGCTCCTTCGGGAAAACTCCTATCACGGTAGCTTTTTACCATAGAAGCGGTGGTCGGACTGTCCGGATCAGGTTCAAAAGCATTTAAGGAGGCGGTGGAAAATTGTTTGAAAGAAGCAATTGCTGAGGAGAGTTTAGCCTGAGCTTCCTCTTTGGTGTCAGCAACGGCAACAACACGTATTTTTGTTTCAAAACCGATCTTGGAAAGTTTATTCTCAATCATTTTCAGATCAAGTTCTTGTCCAGCCGAAAGTCTAGGCGCGAGCTCCGCCCGAGCCGGAAGCGGCGGCTCTTTGGGACCGGACATCATGTAAGGAAGGATATTTGTTCCGACTGAGAGAATATGCTTACCGACATCAATTGCGATATCTCCAGGAGCCAGAGAAACGGGATGTTTACCCTCTCTAACCATTTTCACGTAGTCATGGCCGCGATCTTGCCAAAAGTCATCGATTGGCCGCACCATAATTTGCACCCAAATTTGTTCAGTTTTTCGCACGCTACCTAGTGCACTGGTAATTGCCGCTAGCGGATCCACCTCAAAGTCACGGAAAGTTTTGATTGGAAAAATAAAATCTTTGGCGAGAGCCAGCTCTGTTCCGATGACCACAGCATTGTCACTAACGCTTTTAGAATAATCAACTGCTTCTCGGATCTCAGCATCAGGATATTGTGCGTAGATTTGGCTTTCAACGAAACTTTTGAAACCTCTTGGGGTAAAACAGTAAAAATTGATTCCAGAGGAAGAGCTGGCCATCTCTAGTGAGATGTGTTCTTGCAAGTCTGGAGTAAAACGCAGTAAACCGTGGAGCGACGCGAACATCTGCTCAGCCGCTATTGGCAGTTTTTCATTTTCTTTGGGAAGTCGAATAGAAAGGAGTACTCCCTCCCCAATTGCTTCTTTCTTACTATCCCCTTTTTCCTGCGATAAGGCAGAACGGTAAGCCCAGAAAAAAGCGATTATTACGATAACTAAAATGCCGCCTATTACTAGCATTAGCTCTTTTCTCTCCTTTTAAAGATAGGTTTATGATAGCTCTTTTTGGCTTCAAAGTCAATTGAATTTTGGGGTGTAGAAATGACAAAACTCCCCCGAAGGAGAGTCTTGTCTTTAGGAGAGGCTATTTTGGCCTCTCCTCGGAAGAAAGGAGAGAGATCGAGGATATTTTAGCAATTTTTGGTCCAAAAGTCAACTATCTGAGCGGTTACAACACTTTCTAGTAAGACAAACGGTTAGCTACATCTTGACCAATTATTATTTTTATATCAACCCCATTTTGATTGCTCTGTTGTTTTATACTCGTCTGTTTGAATAGGGTTTTTAGTCTCTCGGTAAGGGCGAATTTTTGTTGGCCCACCAAAAGCTGGCTCTGCTTCTGAGTTTGGTCACTTGCAGTCACTGAAACCACATTGCCTCCCAAATTGGTAACGATATTCTTGACAACGTTTCCGATCCCTTCTTCTCCACTGGCATTGACTATCTCTACTGAAGACCCCTCATTAGCAATTTTGGAATCCTGAAACTTAACTCCAAGAGCAGATTTCAAATTTTGTGAATCGATAAAATTGTCACTAGTCAGATAAGAATTTGTGTCAATAAAATCAAATCTTGCTGGTTCAAGTTTTTTAACTTCGGTTGTCAGAGTGTAAAAATCTCCAATTGTCAGACTGGTAAAAACCTGCCTGTCTAGGAAGTCTTTGTTACTTTTTACTTTAAAAAAATCAGAAGGAGTATAGAGCTTTGTAAAAAGCTGGTCTAAAAAGCTAGAGCTAATCCAGTTTTTTGGACTCTCAACTACAAAATATCCATCGATCAGATACCCAGTTGAGACGGTCAATGCTGAGGAAAGTTTATCGATGTTGTTTATTTTTCCGTTTTTAAACTCTACAAGAGCGCCAAGACTCTTATCCTCAGAATTAGTTCCAACTAACGTTGAAGATGGGAATTTGAGGAGTATTGCTTTGTTCGCTCCCTTTTCGTAACTTGCCAAAGCAATCTCTTCTACTCTACTAGAGTCTTCAGTAATAAGTAATAAATTTACTCTTTTATCAAGTTTTACACTAGCATTTTTGTAATTCTCTGTTGGTAGATTTTGGAAAGGTTTTACTAATTTAGAAAAAATCACCGGGAGATTGATCAAAAAAATTAGTACAAAAATCCCCACTAAAAAAAGGGCGGAAAGTTTTATAGTTTTCCCTAGCCTCTTCTTTCGTTTCTCTTGATTTTTGTTCTTGGCGAAATTCTGAGCTTGTTGGTCAATGATCATAATTCCAAATCTATAAATTGATTTTTTCCAGACTAGCGTGTAGTTCTTCCAAATGATCCTTTTTCATCTCCCCTTCTCTGATCGCTGAGAGTTTTTGGGCCGTTAGTAGATGAGCTACTTGATGACCAGACAATACTCGAGGAACGATAACGTAGTCAGCCCCGTGTCGGTAAAATTTTACGGCCCACTCCCTCTCCGCCGCCGTCACAAAAACGATTGGTTTGCTGCCTGAATCCTTTAAATTATGTAACAATTCCTCTGTATCGTCTGGGTCAAAAATAGTCGAAATAATCAACACTGCCTTTTCAATATTTGCTTCCTCCCAAATCTCCGGATCAGTGACATCGCCAAAAAGAAAATCAACCTGCGCTTCTTTCAATGAATTGATAATCGTTGGATTGAAATCCACGACCAAAACTTTTTTTCCTTGTTTTTTTAGCTGCTTTAAAACTTCCCAACCCAAGCGATCGCAACCAATTAAAACCACATGGTCTTCTAACTCTGTTTTAACATTTTTCTCGGCAAAGACTTCTTTCACTTCGACAAATCTCAAATATTTCTCTACCGAACGATAAATTTTGGTTGCATAAACTAGAAGGTAGGACGAGACACCGAAAGTGATTAGTGCTGTTAGTGTTAGCACTGAAACGGTCTCACTCGAAACGACGTGCTGTTTGTAAGCAAGAAATAAAATTATCAAAGAAAACTCGGAGATCTGAGCGAGAGACACCCCGCTTAAAAAAGCGGTTCGCCGCTTAAAACCTAGCCGAGCAAGGCTAACTAAAACAATCAGGGGCTTGATCATTAGCACAAAAGCCGACAAAAGTAAGGCTTCGAACAAAATCTTAAACTGAAAGGTGACGACGATTTGACTACCCAAAATTATAAAGAAAATAACTATGAAAAAGTCCCGCAAGGGACGTACTCGAGCGGCAATTTGATGCTCCTGCTTCAAAGACGCTAATCCTAGACCTGCTAGAAAAGCACCAATTTCTAAAGAAAAGTTTAATTTCGCCGAGATCGCTGCGATCAAAAGAACCCAAGCAATACTTGTCAAAAAAAGCAGTTCTAGATTTACCGCTACCCTCTCAAAAAGATAAGGCAAAACTTTTCGACTTAGTAAGTAAATCAGTGAAACTAAAATTGACCCAACAGCGATGGTTATGAAAAAACTACTGACATTGAAATCCCCTTTTGAACCAAGAGCGGGAAGCAAAATCAAGAGAATAATTGCGGCCAAATCCTGTAGGAGAAGTATTGCAACGGTTAATTTGCCATAGAGAGAGTCGAGATCTCTTTTTTCCGAAAGTATTTTGACAACAATAACTGTGCTAGAGAAAGCTAGTGCCGCTGCAATATAAAAACTCGCCAAAGCCGAAAAACCCAAAAGTATTGCCAGGAAATAGCCCACAAAAGCGGTGCCAAAAATCTGTAAAAACCCAGCGATGAGTGCTTTGCCGCTAAATTCTTTAAACTCACTGGTTTTTATTTCCAAACCAACCAAAAAGAGCAAAAAGCTCAGACCCAGGTCTCGCATCAGAGCAAAGGAAGTGTCAGCGGAGCTTTTGAAAAGGAAAGGACCCAGTATCAGTCCGGTGAGGATATAGGCAATAATCAATGGGAGTCGAAAGAAAGTCGCCCAGGCTCCAAAGAAGGCTGCTAAGGCAATGACAATTCCCAGAGCTAAAAGTGCATCGGCAGGGTTCATAGTAATATTATAACTCAATTAGAGCTTCGCCAATACTTTTTTCAGCTCATCGGGCAAATTTGAGGTAAATTTAAGTTTTTTCTTGCTCGTTGGCTGGACAAAGGCAAGCTCTCCAGCATGAAGAAATTGCCTGGAAAGAAGCATTTTTCCTCCGTAAAGTTTATCCCCGACTATTGGATGTCCCAAATGGGAGAGATGGACTCGGATTTGGTGGGTCCGGCCAGTCTTCGGGGTTAGCTCAACTAGTGTAAAATTGGAAAAACGCTCGACGACCTTATAGTCGGTTACGGCTTCTTTGCCACTCTCACCTACAATAAATTTCTGCTTAAATTTAGGGTGTCTTTGTATACTTCCCTTTATTTCCCCTTTTTCCTTCTCCACTCTTCCGCCTACCAAGGCAAGATATTTTTTCTCGACAACCCTTTTTTTAAACTGCTCTTTCAGAGCTTCAAGTGAATCTTGATTCTTTGCAACCACTAGCAAACCTGAAGTGTTTTTATCAAGACGGTGGACGATCCCTGGGCGGTTTGACTCTTGATCAAAAGAACCCAAATGAGAAAGCAGTGCGTTCACGACTGTACCACTAGGATGGTCAAGTGTTGGGTGAGTCACGAGGCCGGCTGGTTTATCTATTACTAACAAATCTTTGTCTTCATAAACAAAGTCCAGTGGGATATTTTCCGCTTTCAAAGAAACTTCTTTCTCGACTGGTATCTCAACGACTATTTTGTCACCCTTCCTGACTTTATAGGAAGGCTCTAAGGAAGCTTCATTAACTCGAATAAAGCCTTCCTTGATCAATTTATTGGCTTTGGAACGGGAAAGAACTTTGATTTGGGAGGAAACAAACTGGTCCAGACGATCCAATTTTGGTTTGACGGAAACTTTGAGAACTTGCATCAGCTGTTGCCGGCAGAGAGAGTACTTTTATTGAGGAACACTTTGACTTCAGAGAGGACTTGATCTGGATTCATGGCGCTTTTTATGAGGTAGCCGCTTGCTCCTAAGGCAAAACCTTCTTTGATGATTGAATCTTGTCCTAAGTTGGTCAAGAGAACTACCGGCCCATTTTTTTGCTTGGGAGGTTTATTTTTCAGGTTACGCAAGATTTCCAAACCATCCATCTTGGGAAGCATAATATCCAGAAGAACTAGCTCGTAGCCTCCTTCAGTCATTTTGTTGAGACCCTCTTCTCCATCAACTGCGAGTGAAACATCATAATTTTCCCCTTTGAGGAGCTCGTCATAAAGCTCTCGGAGAAATTCATCATCTTCAACTACTAAAATTCTCTGTGCCATAATTGTTTCAGAGCAATTATATCGAGCGCATACAATCTCATTATCTTATCTAAATTACCTTAAGCTCGATATAGACTTTATATGTATTATCCCCTTTTAACTTTCTTTTGACAAGACAAACACAGGCTCGCGGTGGGCATAATTTTCAGTCTTTCTTCCTCGATCTTGTCACCAGAGGACAAGCAAATACCATAAGTCCCCGCTTCGATTCGTTTTAGGGCTCTTTCCACGTCAATCAACTCTTTTTTGAGCTCTTCGGCGGTAGCGAAAATCCGATCGTGCTCCTCGATCTCGGTAATTGTGTCATCCAAAACAGCGGTTTCACGGTCGGTCTTTGCGTAGGGATCTTCTTTTTTTAAATAGATGATCTGCTTGCTAAGTTTTTCTTTTTGTTCAACTAATATCTTTTCAAAAATCTCGGTATTCATTGTTTCTCCTTTTGCGAAAACGTCCTAAACCAAAACCATATTTTCCTGCCTTGGCGCGATCCGCACTAAAGTCTCTAAATTGGTAAAAGTATAAAGAAAATCCCGCTAAAACTGCAAGCAAGAAGCTTGCGATATTTCCCAGTTTTACGCCTAAAAGATAGGTCGAGTCTCCCCGGAAAAATTCAAAAATAAACCTTCCGACACTGCTCCAGAACAGAAAGTAAAGAAAAGTCTCCCCGGCTCTGTAAGTTGAAGGCTCTTTGAGTCGTTTTTTGTAAAAGCGGTAGAGAACTATAAAAAGAATTAGAGTAAAAAGAGCTTCATAAAGCTGTACTGGGTGTCTTTTCCCCTCCAGATTAACCAGGACGACTCCCCAGGGTAGTCGGGTCAGGCTACCATAATCATTGCCCGCCAGGAAACTTCCGATTTTAGCTAAAATTGTTGCGGCCATGATCGCGAGGGCTCCAATGTCGGCAATTGCCAAAATACTCCAGCGCCATCTCCGTAATAAAAATATACTCACCAAGGCAACCGCGATCGCACTCCCGTAAAAAGCAAAGCCGCCCTCCCAAAAATAAAGAATTGTGCGCAAATCAGAGGCAAAAAGATGGAAATTTATGATTGCGTAGTAAATCCTTCCGCCGATTACCGCTGCAAGTAAATTGGCAATTGAGAAATCCATCAATTTTTCTTCTTGAAAACCTTGTTTTTTCCCTTCGCGCCAGATTATGTAAGTTGCCGCGGCAAAAGCTAGGGCAAGGAAGAAACCATAAGAATAGGCAGTAATTGGTCCGACTTTGAAAAGAATTGGATACATGACTAGTAATCTATTATAACAAGAAACCTTCTAGAAACTTTTGGCTCTTCTGGGTCTGAGACGGTAAATCCCAAAAGTAAAAACCACCAAACCAAGCGTCAAAAGCACACTTCTGACTCCAAACAAATCCCCGATTGCTCCAGAAAGCAGAACTGGTAGAGCGGCCACCCCACTGATAAATGTAGACAAGAGCCCATAAGCTCTCCCCCGCAAACCCTCGGGGGTATTTTTTTGGAAACTTGTCGTCACTGGGATTGTGACCAGGGCATTGCCGATCCCCAGAACAAAAATTAAAAACAAAGAAGTAATTTGTAAAACTCGCCCGACACTGCCCCGATCCAAAAATGCTAGTAGCAAAAAAGTCACTCCTAATCCTAGCAGTCCAGTGTTGATCAGACTTCTCTCGGTGAAACGCTCACCGAAATTACTAAGAAAAAACGAACCTACGACCATACCCACCACTGCCGGAGCTATGACGACTGCGGAAGCGTAACGCACGTCTAAATTTAGAATCTTATCGACATATCCTGGTCCAATTGTTGCTAAAATGAAAAAAATTGTCGTGGTCAGTGTCAGGAAAAATATTGAATCTCTGACTATTTTGTTTTTGAAAATAAAGATGATCCCTTCGAAAAAATTCTGCATCAGACTTGTGTGTGAAACTCTAGATTCTGACTGAATATTTTTCGGAAGTAGTAAATTTAAGACAAAAGAAAAAATAAATAAGAACAAAATCGCAAAGAGAGTGTAGTCTTCACCAACCAACTTTAAAGCAAATCCTCCTGCTAAAAACCCAATTATTAGAGAGAGCTGCAGAGTCAAAGAAAATAAGCTATTCGCCGAAATCAATTGTTTTTCTTCAACAATTGCGGGGATTGCGGAGCCTTCAGCGGGAACAAAAAAGGTAGTAGCAATAGCAAGTGCGACAACGGCGAGGAAAACAAAATAAGTTTGTCCTAGGAATAAAATCAAGAAAACTAGTACTACTGATCGGAGTAAATTAGTGAAAAGCAAAACCCTCTTGAGATTTAGCTGGTCAACATAAACTCCTGCTAAATAGCCAAAGATAATTGAAGGTAAGGTAAAGCAAAGAATTAAAATACTAACGGCAGTATTTTTCTTGGTAATTTCATAAACTTTGAGGGTTAGAACAAAATAGAGTGCGTTTAGACCTATTTGTGAGGTAATTTGCGCAAACCAGAGGTATAGGAAATTTAAATTAGAAAAAACCTTGGGAAAGATTTTCTTAATCGGTTGACTCCTCTTTAAATCAAATGACTAAAGTTGGTCAATTAATTTTAGTAGAGTTTGGACCCCAACACCAGTAGGTCCTTTGGCGAGATAGGGTTTCTCACCTTCATTCCAGGCAGTGCCGGCAATATCAAGATGAGCCCAGGCGACTTTGTTATCGATAAATTCTTGCAAGAACACTGCCCCCGCGATCACTCCTGCTCCTCTGCTGGGAGGAACATTGGCCAAATCGGCAACCTCGCTGCGTAAAAATTCTTTGTGTTCCGGGTAAAGGGGCAATTGCCACATCCTTTCCCCCACTTCTTTACCGCTTTGGATCACTTGATCAATAAACTCTTGATTGTTTCCCAAAATTGCTGTGGCCTCATAACCAAGTGCAACAATCGCCGCCCCAGTGAGAGTTGCCAGGTCAACGATCTTTTGCGCACCTTGTTTTTGGGCAAGCAGTAGCCCATCAGAGAGTACAACTCTGCCCTCAGCATCGGTATTGATTACTTCAATGCTCTTACCGTTGCTTGCTTTGACAACATCACCAGGTTTGAGGGCGCCCCCGCCAGGAAGGTTTTCTGTAAGGGGGGTAACTCCAACAACATTAATTTTGGGTTTTAAGATCCCAACAAGTTTCATGAAGCCAATTGTCGCGGCTGCACCGGCCATATCCATTTTCATATCGTGCATTTTTTCTGAAGGTTTTATTGAAATTCCCCCTGAATCAAAGGTGATTCCTTTACCCACTACTCCAAGAGTTGGAGCATCTTTGCCGTAAAGATACTTCAGGGAGACCATGTAGGAAGGTTCGTGACTTCCTTTGGCAATACCCAGAAAAGCCCCCATTCCCTCTCGAGCCGCCTGTTTTTCATCATAAACTTCGATTTTTAGTTTTTGTTCACGGGCGATCTTTTTCGCTTCCTCAACCAAATGAGATGGAGTCAAAAGATTGGCAGGTTGAGCAACTAAGGCTCTGACCCAGTTGGTTGTTTCTGCGGCACTCTGAGCTTTTTTAATTTCAGATGAGGAGAATTTCCCAATTATCATTAACTCTTCGAACTTTCCTGGCTTTTCTTTCCCGGTTTTGGCAACTCCTGGATCAAATTCTCCCAAGACTACCCCTTCGATGATCAGACTTGGTTGAGAATAAATTTTTGCGTCAAATGCAATTTTTTTAACTTTATTTTTGAGTAAACGTCGCGCAGCGGCTCCGGCAACATTGCGCCCGATTCGCGCATCGAATTCACCTTTTTTACCAGCACCAACTAACAATATTTTCGGGGTTGAGGACCCAGCGGGAATGAGAAAAGTTTCGTAAAGTTTTCCACTAAAGTCGTTCTCTGTCAGATTTGCGGTAGTTTTGACGACATTTTGTAGAAAATTTTTATCTCCTTCAAAAATAGGGAAAACAAGGGCTTCGGTTTGAATTTCTTCAATTGGAGACTCTGTAGAGATAATCTTCATTGCAGGAGGAATTTTAACAAACTAATCCTTATTTGACAATCTTTTTTCTAAATTTTATTGCTTTTTTATTACAAATCTCTAAAGTAATTTTCGACTAAAAATTTTACTGTTAAGTCATGGATTCTTACTACTATTTATCTAGAAAATTAAATCGAGAAAAATTCTTTAAAAAAAGCAAATTTAATTTTAAATCTTTTGTGAAAATAGTTGGGATTTGTTTGATTTTTTTGGTCTTTCTTTCTGTAGTTACTTTGTCAATTTTTAGCACTGGTGTACTAGCAGAATATCAAAATTATTTTTCCGAACCTAAGATGCTCTCCTATAATGTGAACAATTTAACAATTTTTGATCGCAATGGAGATGTGCTTTACCGAACTCCAGGACGCTACAATACCCAACTAATCCCTTTGAAGGATATCTCCCCCAATTTAGTTAAAGCAACTCTCGCAACTGAAGATAAAGATTTCTACAAACATAACGGTTTTTCCATAAAATCCATTGCCAGAGCCCTACTCACCGATGTCAAAAATCAAGATCTCTATAAACAAGGTGGTTCAACTATCACCCAACAGCTTTCCCGAACTTTCTTTTTAAACAACGACAAATCTCTCGTCCGCAAAGTTAAAGAGCTGGTCTTGGCAACCGAGATTGAAAGAAGATATTCAAAGAACCAGATTTTGGATTTTTATTTAAACAATGTTTACTACGGCTCAGGAGCTTATGGGGCACCGGAAGCTTCGAGAGTTTATTTCAACAAAGATGTCAAAGATCTCACCCTCTCAGAAAGCAGTCTCCTCGCAGCTCTCCCCTCTGCACCAACAGAGCTTTCCTTGATCAGTGGCGATAAGGAAAGGGCCTTTCAGAGACAGGCGTATATTTTAAATACCTTAGCTAAAAAAGGAGACTATTCTCCCAAAGAAATCGAAACTGCTAAAGTAGAAAAACCGACTATCAATACAGCTGAACCAGTTTATGCTGACGCTCCTCATTTTTCGGTAATGGTCAAAAACCAACTGAAAGCCCTGTTTCCAAATATTGATATTAATAATTCTGGTTTGAGAGTTTACACAACGATTGATAAAAAACTCCAAAACAAAGCGGAAGATTTGGTAAAAGAAAGGGTCAAAGCCCTCGCTGGAAAAAATGTCACCAATGGTGCTTTTCTATCCACCAACCCCCAAACTGGTGAAATTTTGGCTCTGGTGGGTTCAGTTGATTTTTCTCAACCGCAATGGGGCAGCGTCAACGTCCTCACCTCTCCCCGCTCTCCTGGTAGTTCAATCAAGCCCTTGGTTTATGCTAGCGCGATCGACTCAAAAGCAATTGCAACTACCACAGTTTTACACGACGAAAAGACTACTTACAAAAATGAGTGGGAGACCTACACTCCAGTGGACTCTGATGGAAAAACTAGAGGAATAGTATCTCCGCGGATTGCCCTTGCCAATTCCCTAAACATACCAGCGGTTGAAGTAATTTCGAAAAATGGCTTAGCCAGGACTCTACAGACTGTTAATCATCTGGGAGTCACTGGTTTGAAACAACCGACTGATTACGGTCTCTCTTTTGTCCTCGGTGGTGAAGAAGTCAAAGGCCTCGATATGGCTGCTAGCTACGCTGTTTTTGCCAACGGAGGCAACCTGATCAAACCTTGGGGTATCAAAGAAGTCAAAGATCGCTTTGGCAAAGAGCTCTGGTCACAAAAGGTTGAAAAAACCCAAGTCTTAAATCCCCAAATTAGCTATATCATCACTAATATCCTTTCGGATAACAAAGCTAGAGAGTTACTTTTTGGCCCACATAATCCTTTGGATATCGGTCGAGCGGCGGCAGTAAAAACCGGCACTGGGGAAGATTTCAAAAATGCTTGGACGATCGGCTACACACCCAGCCTACTGGCTTTGGTTTGGGTGGGTAACAACGATGGCTCTCCAATGAAAGACATTTGGGGGTTAGAATCAGCGGCCTTAATTTGGAATCGTTTTATGACTTACTCTCTGTCGGGGACCAAAGTTGAGCAATTTGACCCACCCTCTGGTCTGCAACAGATTTCTGTCTGTGCACTAGACGGGAGCAAGGCGGTTTCTGGACAACCCACTTTGAAAGAAATATCACTTTCTGGGGAAGAACCGACTGACTACGGAAAGTGTGGATTTATGAAAATGCAACAAGATGAACAAATCGCCAAAGCCGAGGCCGAAAAACAACAGCAACTCTTGCAATTACAGGAAAACCAACCGTCAGAACCTTTACCTCCAGATCAAAATAGCCCAGGGACCGGTAACAGCTTACCTTCAGACGGTCAGGATAGTGGTCCAGGAGTGGGTACAGATAAACCTAAACAATGACTTGCTTAATTTCTTTAGGAGCCTTAGTCAGTACTACTGGCCCCTCTTTTGTGACTAAAACCATATCCTCGATCCTCACTCCGCCCCAAAGAGGTTCATAAATTCCCGGCTCAACTGTAATAACATTTCCCTCTTCCAATTTTTCTTTTGTTCTGAAGTTGACCATGGGTAGTTCGTGAACCGCTAGTCCAACTCCGTGTCCAACACTGTGGCCAAAAGCAAATTTGGAGTTTTCGTTTAGAAAAGTCCTAGCCGCTAGATCAACATTTTTATTTGCGTTGCCGACTTTTACTTGCTCAATACCTTTTTTTTGTGCTTCCAAAACAAGATTGTAAACTTCTGCTTGTTTTTTGCTTGGCGAACCAAGAAAAACAACCCGAGAAATATCTGAGCAGTAACCTTGGTAAACGCCTCCCCAATCAAGCAAAATTTGATCGCCTTTTTTTAACTTTCTTTCCCCTGCCGAGTAGTGAACTTTTGAAGAGTTTGGGCCTGAAGCAACGATAAAAGGATCCCAAGCGTTTTTCTCTGCACCCAAATCTTTCATAAACTTTTCCAATTCCACAGCAATTTCTTTTTCAGTTTGGCCTACTTTGATATTTTTTAAAATGTGCTTGAAAGCTTGGTCAGAAATAAAAGCTGCCTTTTGCAATAATCTTATTTCATTAGAATCTTTTTTGGCTCTTAGTTTTTCAATTAAATTTGTAGTTGAAACAAGCTTTTTTGCACTAGAGTGTTTCTTGAAATTTTTAAATTGGGCAACTGAAAGATCCTCTCCTTCAAAACCAATCCGGCTCCCCTCTACTTCGGTAAAGAGTTTCTCCCAGAAATTTTCATCACGACCAATCTCTCGCATTTGAAAATGTGGGACTTTTTCGAGTGCTTCTTCGGTGTAGCGACTATCAGTAATCAAAAATGCTTTTTTTTGGGTAATCAATAAATAGCCTGATTCGCTGTCCGCTGCCCAACCAGTTAGGTAGTGACGGTTTATAGTAGAAGACACCAACACTGCGTCTAGCTTCTTAATTTCTAGCTTTTCGCGAAGTAGTTTGAGACGATTAGTTGAGCGTTGCATCTTTACGAGGACGTCCTCTGGGGCGTTTTACAATTGGTTCTGCAGCAATAGGCTTCCTCGGTCGGCCACGTCCTCTTTTAACTTCCACTGGAGTAACGCTATTGCTTCGGAAAAGAAAAGGCATGCGGAAGAGACTACCGTTTTTCTTCGGAGCGACCTCAACAACCTCAGGTAGTTGTTGAGGCCCAACTTTGAATCCACAAAACGGGCACTGACTCCACACCACTTCCAACCCCCGACGGCAGCTGGGACACTCTCTTTTGAGTGCAAAGCCACAGGTTGGGCAAAAAAGGAAATCTTCTCTCACAAGGTCAGAGCATTTGGGACAAATAAAAGAGCGGGCCTGGTTTTCTAATAACTTCTCTTCCAGCTCATGCAAATGACGATCTTCTGCAGTTGTCGGTGGTCGCAGCAGTAGGTAAAGAACAAAGCCAAAGATAGAGCCAACACCGACTAAAATAATCGCCAAAAAGCGATAGAACCAGTTGTCAGTCCTATGAAAAACATCCACTGAAGTCCAGACGATCAATCCAAGCCACACTACTAAGATGTAGAAAAGCAAGATCGCACTGACTGCAAAATTTGATAAAATTGATATCACTTCTGCCATATTTCTTTACACAAACGCTCTAGAGAGATATAATTGATAGGTAGTAACGCCGTCAAGAGGGAATTTAATTCTTCTTTCCGGCTTTTTTTAAAATGTTATCTACTCCACATCTCTTAGTTGGTGCCACAATCGTCAAACTGATGCCAGACCATCCAGAAATTGCTCTGCCGCTTGCCTTTCTTTCTCACTTTGTTCTTGATAGCATCCCTCATTGGGATGGCTCACCTCAAGCGCCTTTTAGCAAAAAGACCGCTGTCGGGGTAGTGGCCGATTATAGTCTCGGGGTTGCCCTTGTTTATCTGTCGACTAACGGGCTGCCCAACCAATATTTGATTTGGCTCGGAGCATTTTTGGCAACACTACCTGACTTTATTTTGGGAACTTACAAACACTTTATAAAATATTTGGAAAAATATCCAGTAGTAGCTATTCCAAACCGCTTTCACATGAGTATTCAGAGAAACGTCACTTTTTGGCCTGGGTTAGCTATCTCAGCAACTACCTCAATAATTTGTCTTTTGATTTTGATTAGCTAGATTTTGCGCGCTCAATATACTCCCCACTCCTCGTGTCAACTTTTACCGAATCTCCTTCGTTGATGAAAAGTGGGACTTTAACCTCAATGTCGTTTTCTAGCAACGCTGCCTTATAGACATTGGAAACAGTGTCACCACGAACTCCAGGTGGAGTCTCAACCACCTTCAATACAACCGTACGTGGCAAATCAGCTTTCAGGACTGCTCCGTCAAAAGCCAGGAGTGAGTAGTTTTCACCTTCTCTTAAATATTTCTCTCCTCCTGCTAGGACACTGACTGATACAGAGAATTGGTCAAAGCTGGTTGGGTCCATGAAAGTTGCGCTTGAGGAGTCTTTGTAAAGGAATTGTCCCTCAATTTTATCAAGATCGGCTTCCTCTACTCTGGCACCAGAGATAAAAGTTTTTTCAGTTGTAGCACCGCTCTTGAGGTTTTTTACTTTGACTCTGATAGTTGCAGTTCCTCGTCCCATTTTTGTGTGGGAGTAGTCGATCACTTCAAAGACATTTCCTTCTTCTTGAAAGGTGGTCCCAGAACGCAGATCATTAACATTTAGCATAGGTTTGCTTTTTACCAAAAAAAACCTTTTTTTGCAATAGTTTTAGGCGTATACTTGTTTTGAAAGGAGACTAGGGTGAGCAATCAATCGAACCGCACTAGTCGTTCTGGTCGAGATTTGAGAAGTGAGATTGCAAAAATTGCCCACGCGAATCCTGAACAATTAGTGGATGGTTATCTGAGTCGTTTACGCAGATTACTAAGACTGAGGAGAGACCATTTTAGTGATCTGAACGAACAAGGATTGAGACTGCTTGATCGGAGTATCTTTGCTTCTTATTGCGATCTGCTCGACATAGATCAAAGAGACGCGGCAATCGCAATATTAAAGAATGTTCGTCTTACTACTAGCTTGTCTCAACGACCTTCGAGAGTGGTAATGGTAAACGAAGAAAAAGAGGTCAGAAAAAAGAAACCGAGAAAGAATCAGAAACAAAGGAGATTGGACTTGGGTCTAAGGTGAAAAACAAATAACGACCTCAGAAAGCAAATTGGTTCTGGGGTCTTTTTCTTTGCAAAATTAGGTTCAGTTTTGTATAATTGGAAAACTTTTGGGCAAGTGGCGGAACTGGTATACGCGTAGGTCTCAAAAACCTATGGTGGCAACACCTTGAGGGTTCGACCCCCTCCTTGCCCACCAATTAGACTCTAGCTTTTTCAACTGCAAAAAACTTTCTTCTCTCACCTTTGAATTTCAAATCTAGTTCTCCCAGCGGTCCAGAGCGGTGTTTGGCAATGGAGAGTTTGACGTTTTCGACATCCTCCTGATCTTCTCGATAGAGAAACATGACAACGTCGGCGTCTTGCTCTATCGCACCTGATTCTCGCAAATCAGCCAGTTGAGGGATTTTAGTTTGACGAGACTCGACTGCTCGGGAAAGTTGGGAACAAGCTAGAACTGGAATACGCAATTCTCGAGCTAGATTTTTTAAAGCTTGAGAAATCTCGGAAACTTCCTGGACGCGGTTTTCCAAATTTCGCCCGTGTACCAGCTGCAAATAGTCGACTATCAATAGCTTCAAACCATGTTCCATCTGTAAACGACGTGCTTTGGTGCGCATTTCCATGATGGAAATCCCTGGTGTGTCATCAATATAGATTGGTGCTTCAGCAAGCTCCCCCATTGTCTCCGACAGCTTTTCAAAATCTTCTTCCGCTAAGTTTCCCGTTGTGATTTTCCAGGCATCCACGTCAGATTGTGAGGCAAGCATCAAGTCAACCAATTGTTCTTTACTCATTTCCAATGAGAAAACTCCAACTGGGATTTTTTCTTTAACTCCCATATGCTGAGCAACGTTCATACAAAAAGTGGATTTACCCATTCCAGGTCGAGCAGCTAAAATTATCAAATTAGAATCCTGTAGCCCAGAGAGTTTTTTATCGACGTCACCAAAACCAGTCGGCACTCCTCTCATACCACTGCCTTTTTTGTGAAGCTCGTCGAGCCGATCAAAACTATCCGCTAGTGCATCTCGAAGAGGAATGAAATTTTGTTGGAGGTGTTCTTGGGAAATCCCAAAAAGGGTCTGCTCTGAATTATCAAGAAGATCTTTGGCTTCAACTTTTTCATCAAAAGCTTGCTCGGTGATTTTTGCCGCTGCACTTATGAGAGCTCTTTTGGTTGCCGCTTCTTTGACGATATTGGCGTAATGCTCAATATGGGCACTGGTCGGAACACTGTTGACCAGTGTCGATAAATAGCTTGCCCCACCAGCCAATTCCAATTGATTATTTTTCTTTAAGACATCGGTGACAGTCACCAAATCAGCTGGTTGTCTTTTCTCATAGAGAGTCAGAATAGAAGAGTAAATTTCGGCGTGCTGTTCCCGGTAAAAATGTTCGCTCTTCAAACTCTCGGCAATTTTGATGATTGCATCTTTATCCAAAAGTAAACTTCCGAGGACTGATTGCTCGGCTTCGACATTTTGCGGCGGGACTTTTCCTTCGATATTTAATTTTTGCTCCACTTTTGCTGGGGTGCGGGTGGCCAAGGTGCCTTCTTTCTTAACTTCTAGAGAGTAATACTACTTGGGTTTCTTCGGGTAATTTGTCTGGGGTAACAACTAATTTTGGAACTGCCTCGATATTTTCTTTGCCGATTTCTTTGAGAAATTTATCAACATCGGCAAGCTCTGAAACGGTCGAATCTCCCTTAAAGTGCATCGGGATGATGATCTTTGGCTCCAATTGCGAAGCGATTTTATTGGCTTCTGATGCGTCGATTGTGAAAAATCCTCCCACCGGCAGAAGCAAAACGTCAACATTACCAATCTCCTCTACTTGGGGCTCGGTAAGAGTCGTCTGTCCCAAATCTCCAAGGTGCGCGATATTTATCTTATCAATTTTGAAATTATAGATTGTATTTTTGCCCCGCTCTGCGCCTTCTTTATTATCATGCCATGATGCAACACCAACAATCTCTATTCCTTTGACCTCATACTCGCCGGGACCTTCTATCACATAGGGAGAGCCGCCAACAGAGCTGATCGCATTGTGATCAAAATGGGAGTGGGTTGAGGCGACAATATCGGCTTCGACTTTGGGAAATTTTAAACCGATTTTTGGATCAAACGGGTCAACGACGACAGTTGCGTTTTTCCCTTTTAGTTTGAAACTGGCATGTCCCAAGTAAGAGATTTCCATGAGGTACTACTATAAATAAGCAGTAGGATATTAGCAAGGACTACATAATTTTTCAAGTTAAGTTATTGAAATCTGATCAAAAAAATGCTAGTTTTATTTCTTGCCCAATGGAAAACCAAGACAACCCAAAAAACCACAAAATTCTTTTAATACTGCTAGCTCTGGTCGTAATCATTTGTCTCTCGGCAGCTATTTACGCTGTAACTCTTTTTCTAGCGTTTAACAGCCCAAAAACTTCCAACAAAAAAGAATTTTTATTAAAAGTAACCTCACCAGAAAGTAAAATTGCCACTAGTAAAAAAACCGTTACTATCAAAGGAACCAGCCAAACCCAAGGTTATATAACAATCACCTCTTCCCAATCTCAGAAAATCATCAAAACCGAAAATGGCGATTTTTCCGCTGAAATATCTTTAACTGAAGGCAGCAATGTTATCAATATCACTGCTTTCACAAAGGCCGGCACTTCTCAGAGTCTCTCCCGAGAAGTTTTGTATTTAGATGAGGATTTAACTAATTTATGAAAAGGTTGATTTTTGCTTTATTTTTTGGTTTTCTACTCTTTTTCCCGGCAGTGGTATTTTCACAATCAACAGAGTCGGATCTGAAGACTCAGAAAAGATTGCTTGAGGTAGAAAGTAAGGCGACACAAAGTGCTCAAACAGCAACCTCTTCTGCGACAAAATCTTCTTTGGAACTAAGCTTTATAAGTGGTGGGATCCTTCACAGCTCTGAAAAAGTCTTAGTAATACAAGGAGATTCTGGACAAAAGACAATTTTCACGGTTGACTCGACTCGCTTTCTCAATCTTGATGGAAAAGGGAAAAAGTTGATTGGCTTTGGTGATTTGAAAACCGGTGAAAATATCTCGGTTTTAGGAATCTCTTCGGCTGCTGGAGGAGGTGTTGCGAAAATAATAGTTCGGGACACTAGTCCAAAAATTCAGACTTTTTCCCAATTTGGACGTCTTGCTGAAGTAAAAAGTGATAGTCTAGCCTTGAAAGACCCTAACCGAGACGATCTGCCTACGATCAAAGTCCTCTACAACAGTGCAACAGTTTTCAAAAAAGGCACTCAAACCATAGAACCTAGCGCTCTGGCCGCTAATTCAAAATTAATCGTGGTAGGAACAATCGACGATAAAGGCAACCTGACCGCAACACAAGTGCAGATCGCTAATTAACTCCCTCTTTAGCTAAATTAGTGTTATAATCCCTCTCGATTATGGCAAAAGTAGCCCTCAATACTCCAAAAGGTTTTCGTGACTTCTTAGGTGAAGAGGCACGAGTACGCCAAAATGTTGCCAATCTTTTGATAGAAATTTTCGAACGCTTTGGCTTTGAACCTCTCACAACTCCAGCTTTGGAATACGCCGAAATATTAAAAGGAAAATATGGTGAAGAGGAAAAGCTGATTTATGAATTTGAAGACCGAGGTGGTCGGCAAGTTGCTCTAAGATATGACCAAACTGTACCCCTCTCCAGAGTTGTTGCCCAGTACCCAAATATTGTCAAACCTTACAAACGCTACCAAGTCCAGAATGTTTGGCGAGCCGAAAACCCCCAGAAAGGCCGTTACCGCGAATTTTTGCAAGTTGATCTAGACACCGTTGGGACGCTTTCTTTACTTTCCGATGCTGAGATCATCAATGTAGTCATCACTGCACTCGAGGAGCTTGGTTTTGAAAAATTCACAGTGCGGATCAACGATCGGGACATTTTCAACACTCTCACTCCAGGGGTGATCTCCGCCATTGATAAACTGGACAAAATTGGCGAGGAAGGAGTGATTTCTCTGATCAAAGCGCAAAGTTACAGTGACAGTCAAGCTAAAGAAATTTTGCGCAAAGTCGTTGAGTCCACTCCAACTGAGCAAATCAGCAATCTTTTTGACTTTTTGGAAAAACAAAAAGTCCGACCTGGGACCTACGCTTTCGACCCAACTCTAGCTCGAGGACTAGACTACTACACCGGGGTAATTTTCGAAGTTGAAATTGAGGGCTACACTGCGGGCAGTGTTGGTGGTGGTGGCCGCTACGACAAACTGATTGGAACTTTGTCTGACAGTCCAATTCCAGCGGTTGGTTTCTCCTTTGGCTTTGATCGTCTCATTGAAGCTCTTAGTGAACTAGAAATTAAGGGCCTTAAGACCAACTCCACACAAATTTTAGTCACTACTTTCAGCAGTGAGTTTCTGGAAAATTCGCTAGAGGTTGCCTCCTCTTTGCGCAAAGAAGGAGTCCCGACTGAAATTTATCTTGATCCGGAGATGAAACTCGATAAACAGCTCAAGTACGCCGACCAGAAAAAAATCCCTTATGTTGTCTTGCTCGGGCCTGAAGAAATAAAGGAAAAAATTGTCACCCTCAAGAAATTATCCGACGGTTCTCAAGAAAAATTGAAGATAAGCCAAATCAAAACTAAAATCAGTTCTGTTTAGAGAATTGGAATTTTCTAAATCAAAGCCAAAATTGGTGTTTAAAATGGTATTATTGTAATCGATAATACGTCCACGTATAATCTGATTTATGGATTCGCCTGCTCCAAATAAAGAAGATCCCAACGCGACTCTTTCTCCTGAGGATATAAAAAAACTGACTGATCAGCTCTCTTCTGAGATTGATCAGGAAATAAAAAAACAATTTGCCAGTGATAATGGTTTGGATACCCAACAAAAGGTTAATGCGGTTTTGCGGGAACAAGTGAGCCCAACCCCTCAACCACAGAAACCACCAGATCCAGTAGTACCGACAAACCCTGTCCCACCTCAAGCAAAAGTACAGCCAAACCTAGCACCACCTAGTCGGGAAAACCCAGCTGAAGGAAATTTCGATCCCCTTTCTGCTAGTGTGTCTTCTGCACTCTCCGATTTGAAGGAAGGAGACAAGATTGATGGCTGGACTTTAAAAAAAATCTATTCGACCTCTTTTGGCCCCAATAAATCCTCTTTTTATGAACTGGTAAACGAGGCTGGTGCCAAATGGACTCTCAATCCTGAAGAGATGAAAGAGTTGCTAAAAAAAGGTCTAACTTCGTCTCCAAAAGAGCCAGTCAATCTTGCCCCAACCCCAGAACCGGAAAAACCAGCACTAGAAACACAAACACTAGCTGAAACCCCTGGAGGCAAGCCAATCAGAAAAATGATTGAGGATGCAATTGGCAAAATAAAAAAGGAAGATAAACAAGTCTCAGAAACGCCTCCTCCGAGCACTCCGGAATCTCCAAAGACACAAGACTCTACCTCAACCGCAAATAGTGAAGTTTTAACAAAAGAACAAATAGATTTGCTCACCAAACTTCATGCTGATAAAAAACTTTGGAGCGGTTTTACTTCACTCACCAAAGATCAGTTTACTAAAATCAACGAACTTTATGAAAAAGGCCAACTTGCTGAGATCGGTATTGATGCTCACCCACTGACAGATAAACTAGAGTCGGAAAACTTTGGTAAAGAAATTTTAGTGAAAAAAGGTGACACCATCACTACTCTACTTACCACAGCTAACTTTACTCTGACCTTTCAACCAACTGACTCACTAGTGTTAGGAGTGCACCTGCTAGGAAATCTCGAAACAGTCAAAGAAACACTCGAAAAAGTTGCCTCTTCCGGAATCTCGACACCAGAGCCTCTTTCACAGCAAGAAATTATTGATCTGATAAAAAAAGGTCTCGGTGGAGACAACTCTAGCTATCAAAAATTAATTACGATTCTGACTTTTTTGCCACTAGACTCGAAGTTGCGGATTTTTTCTCCTGAGGAAATAGAATCCTTACGTAAATATTTCTAAAATGCCCAAGAAACATTTAGCCCTGCTCGCTCTGATCACCACCTCCGTCATCTGGGGAGCCACTCTTCCTTTGATGAAAATTAATTTGGAGGTTTTTCCGCCTTTAGTGCTTGCCTTTATCCGCTTTTTCATCGCCGCAATCTGTGCGCTTTTTTTCGTTAAATTTAACGAGATCACTTTGAAGTCTTTCTTGAGGATTGGTGTTTTCGCATTTTTTGGCATCACTCTTAACATCGGGCTGCTGCTTTTTGGTTTAAAGGAAACAACTAGCATCGATGCAATATTTATACTAGCGCTTTCGCCGGTTATTACTTCTCTGCTTGCTGTTTTTGTACTTAAGGAAAAAATCTCTTCAGGACATGCTCTGGGGATCTTTCTAGCTTTTTTAGGAAGTTTTCTTTATTTAGTTTATCCCAACCTTTTTCTTTCTGGACAAATAACCTTTAACCTCTGGGCTGACTTTTTGATTTTATTGGCAGTTTTGTTCGGGGCGATCTTCATCGTTGGATCAAAAAGTCTTTTTGATACTTATCATCCTTCCACTATCAGTGCCGTTTGTTTTTTGGTTGGGGCCATCAGCTTTTTTCCAGGAGCAGCCCTGGAAACAATGAAAAACCCCAGTTGGGTAAACCAAGTTCAGGTTTTTAACCTGCTTTCGCTGATTTTTCTTGGTGTTTTTGCCTCATTCATCGCTTACTCACTGATGGAGTGGGGTCTCTCCAAACTTCCAGTTCATATAAGCCAAGTTGTCAGTTACCTTACCCCCATTGTCACAATAAGTATTTCAACCCTGTGGCTCAATGAAAAGCTCTATCCAATCTTTCCAATCTCTGCTCTTTTAGTTGGAGCAGGTATTTACCTCACCTATCGCTACAAGAGTGTTCAACACCCACACTACCACCACCGCCATCATCGTGTTTAAGTAATTGTCAAACAGCTTCACCTGTGCTATTATTCCCTACTGTTATGGCTGAAACAGATGTAATCGAACCAAAAATTGAAGAAGAAGTTTCCAAAAAAGTTGCCGAGCCGAAGGCGGAAACATCTATGGCCTTTTTTGAAGACGCAAAAGTGATCTGCGCTTCCTGCGGCAATACTTTCACCACCGGTTCAACTAAAAAAGAAATTCATGTCGAAGTCTGCAGTAATTGTCATCCCTTCTTTACTGGACAGGAAAAGTTCGTTGACACCGAAGGTAGAGTCGAACGTTTCCAAAGACTAACTCAGGCCAAAAAAGAAACCAAACCAAAAAAGGAAACAGAAAAAACCCGCGACGATCGTCCCAAGACCCTCAAAGAAATGCTTCAAGCCATTGACAAGGCCTAACCTCTCCAATTGTTAATTATTTAAATTTAGCTGATAATTATTCTAATGGATTTTCTCAAAGA
>DATIHF010000007.1:0-17499 GCA_035480955.1 Saccharimonadales bacterium (SeqCode)
AAAAACCCCGCTCGGATCAAAATCCCCAGTGAAGATACTAGTTTTGTTTGTCCCATCTGTATCCATCAAGTTAATGACATTGTTCTCAACAGAAAGAATATGTTTGGTACCGTTTTGAAACCAAGCGTAGCTTTTCGCTTCGGGTAGGTTGGTTATTAGTGGTTTGACTCCTGGCACTGGGTTTGGTTTGGTATCATAAACTATCGCAGAGGTGTCGTTTTTAATTATTAAAACCGCCGAGTTGTCTTTCGAAAAAAGTAAGCTTTTCGCATCTTTGGCTAGGTCAACCGCACCCTGACCAAGGTTTTTCAACTTGGCATTATTTTGAGCGGTAGTTTGAGCAGACCAATCGCTTTTCAGTTTATCAATACTTTTAGTGACATTTTGAGGATTGGAGTTGATCTGGCTTTGATCAAGCAAGAAAAACTCTGTAGTGGCGGTTTGAGTGTTTTTCACCTCTGAAAGCACTGCTGCACTGTCTGGTGACCAGGAAAAGTCTGAAGCGGAGTATTCTAAAGAACTAGTGTCCGCGACAATCTGTTTTTGGCTATTGCCACCGCTGAAAAAAAGCTGGCGGTTGGCCAGCTCAAGGACGTAGAGCCCTTCTTTGCCATCAGTGGAAGCTCCAAAGACGATTTTTTTACCATCGGGTGAGATTTTTGGAGAAAAGACCCCATCAAAAGTTACTGCGGTAAGTGATGGGTTAACGGGGAAGAGCGTGGTCGCAACCGGAGTGACTTTGCCTTCCACCACTGTAATTTCCTTTTGCCAAACGTGGTAGTGCTCTTTATCAATCTTTAAAGTGTGGTTGCCTGCTTTCAAATTTTCAATATTGGTGTTGCCAGTGTCCATGTATTTGTTGTCGAGGTAAACCTTGGCGCCACTTGAGGGTGAGACTTGGACCTGAATGATCCCGCTACCGACAAGATGACCATTAGTGAGTCTTTTCCCAGTTGCGTAGACCAAGAGCAGCCAGCCAATAATCAAGAAAAATACAACGATAGCGAGTGCAGAGAGTAATCTTCTCATGAATCAAATTCTAGCATGAGACAGGTTTGGGAGCAATTAAAAGTTTGAAAGACAGAAACTGATTTTAAAAGATCCTTTTAGGTAAACTCTGATATAAAAAAAGTAAACACACGTTGACAGAAACTTTTGGGGCTAACTATAATCAGCAAGCGATTAATTAGTTTGCCGCTGCCCTTGCAGATAATCTAATTGCCTCTCTTTAATTTTAACTTTTAGCTATGTTTTCAAAACGTCTAGGGATTGACCTCGGAACTGCAAACTCTCTAGTGTATCTAGAAAATCAAGGTGTAGTGCTCAACGAGCCAACTGTCGTTGCAGTGACGGCTGAAGAAAATGATGTTGTGGCAGTGGGGAACGAAGCCAAGGAAATGCTTGGGCGCACTCCCGAAGGAATCATTGCCTCTCGTCCCTTGAGAGACGGAGTGATCGCTGATTATGTGATTACCGAAGCAATGCTGCGCTATTTTATCGATAAAGTCTGCGGGCGTTCTAGACTCTTTAAACCAGAAGTGATGATTTGTGTTCCGGCTGGGGTCACCTCAGTTGAGCGAAGAGCAGTGCTTGATGCCACTCTCTCTGCCGGGGCTCGCACTGCCTTTTTGATTGACGAGCCACTGGCAGCGGCAATAGGTTCAAAAATTCCCATCGCGGCGCCAAGTGGCAACATGATCGTTGATATTGGTGGAGGTTCAACTGAGGCGGCAGTGATCTCTCTCGGCGGGGTTGTCGTTCACAATTCGGTACGAGTGGCGGGAAACAAAATTGATGAGGCGATTGCCCAGTATATTCGCCGTAAATTCAACCTGATTATTGGAGAAAGAACTGCAGAGGATATTAAGATAAATGTTGGCTCGGCGACTTTGACTGACAAAGTCGAACGCACCGAAGTTCGTGGACGAGATAGTATCACCGGTCTGCCCAGAACAATTGAGATTAACAACCGTGAAGTCACCGAAGCGATCAAAACTCCACTTAATCAGATCTTAGATGCACTCAAAGGGGTCCTCGAGCGCACTCCGCCAGAGCTCGCCGCGGACATCATTGATAAAGGCATCGTCATGAGTGGGGGAACTTCACTTTTGAAAAACCTGGATCGGTTTTTCACTGAAAGTACTGGTGTTCCTTGCCACGTTGCCGACGATGCTCTCCTTTGTGTTGTTATGGGAACTGGTTTAGCCCTGGACAACATAGACCTCTACAAAAAATCCATCACGAAACGCTAGTTTTGCTTCATTTTAGCTTTGCTGGTAAAATAGCCTTCATGAACGTTGGTATTGATGCCTCGCGAATTGCTCTAGAGCAGAGGACCGGGACGGAAAACTATACCTATAACCTCATCGAAGCGATCAAAAAAATCGATCAGCAAAATAAATACACCCTTTACTTCAATAAATTGCCGTCATATTTTGAAATTACGCAGACAAACATAAGCACTCGCTATATACCAATGCCAAGGTTTTGGACGCAAGCTCGTTTGCTTTCTGAAGTTTTCATCAAACCTCCTGACCTTCTTTTTATCCCGGCCCACACTTTGCCAATACTTCGCCGAGCCAAACTCAAAACTGTAGTTACGGTCCATGATCTTGGAGCAGAGTATTTGCCTGAGTACCACCGGTTTCCTCAGAAACTTTACCTCAACTGGTCAACTAAGTTCGCCGCCGCCTTCTCAGATGCGCTGATTGCGGTTTCTGAATCAACAAAAAAAGACTTGATCAAGCGCTTTAGGACTGATCCAAAGAAAATTACGGTCATTCACGAAGGAATCGACACTGAGTTCTTTTACCCTCGGGAAAAACCTGAAGTTGAGAAGGTTCGAGCCACCTTGGGTTTGAGCAAACCTTACCTACTTTTTGTTGGTACAGTTCAGCCTCGGAAAAATTTAGAATTTTTAATTGAATCTTTCTCCAAGCTGAAAAATAAAGAAATTGATCTTGTCGTTGCTGGCAAACCAGGCTGGCTCTATGAAGAAATCTATACTTCGCCGAAGAAATTCGAGGTTGGAGATCGAGTGAAATTCATTGGTTTTGTAGAGGGAGAAGATCTACCAGCCTTGTATTCAGGCGCAACTGCCTTTGTTTTCCCTTCACTCTACGAAGGTTTTGGCCTTCCTTTACTTGAAGCAATGGCGTGTGGTTGTCCGGTGATTGCGGCGGATAATTCCTCGATGCCTGAAGTCGTGGGAGAAGCAGGGGTTTTGGTAAAGACCAGCGACCAAAAAGCCTGGGTGAAGGCTTTAAATGAGGTTATTACAAACGAAAAATTACGATCAGAATTAGTTAGAAAGGGAAAGACCCAGGCTCGTAAGTTTACTTGGGAGAGGACAGCTCTAGAAACAATCAAGCTTTTCGAAAAAGTCTATCAAAGCTAGCTATGAAAGAAATTTTTGGGGTAAGAGCCGACGAGTATTCTCTGCAAATAATCTTAGAAATGGTAAAAAAAGCCATTGAGGACAAGCAAAAAGTACACATTGTCACTCTAAATACTGAAATGCTAATGGCCGCTAAAACTGACCCAAACCTAAAGTACGTGATTAACAAGGCTGAAATAGTAGTCCCGGAAAGCTCCGGAATTTATCTAGCAGACAATTTCCTAAGTGCTAAAAAGGGTAATAAAATAGTTCGGCTCTTTATATCGACCTGGCAAACAATTCTTGGTAAAAACACTAGTCTACCTACGAGAATTTCAGGCGTGGATTTGAGCTACCTAATCGCCGGACTTTGCAGTGAATTTGGTTACACCCTGCTTCTTTTAGGTGGAGGTGAGGGGGTTGCCGAGGAAGCGGCCAAAAATCTCAAGGTTGAGTTCAAAAATCTCAAGGCAGAAGGACTCTACGGTGGTTTGGCAGGTTCGAAAGAATTGGTGGAACAAGTCAAACAAATCAAAGCCGACGTGATTTTTGTGGCTTTTGGGCACGGAAGGCAGGAAAAGTGGTTAGCAGCGAATTTAAATCAAATACCCGCTTTTGTTGGAATAGGAGTTGGAGGAAGTTTGGATTATTTTGCCCATCGAGTCCCTCGAGCACCAGAAGTGGTTAGAAATTTAGGTTTGGAATGGGCCTTTCGTTTGCTAGTGCAGCCCTGGAGATTTAAAAGACAAACCTCACTCATTACGTTTATCAAAGAGCTCTGGAAAATCGGTTAACAGATTTTGGGCATGAAAAAACCCCTACCGGGGGGATCGTGTAGCCCCGGCAGGGGCTGCTAGCTCACTCAGAGCCAGACTACTAACAAAAAAACACTAACTCTTCCGCTTCGCTCTTCCGATTACAAGGGACAGAACATTTCTCAAACTTCTAGCAGGGCAGAGGACCTTTTACTTGAGAAAACACTAACAAAACTATTCGACTAACATTGACCTCCTTTTCTGACTACTTTTTGTAGAAATATGGCTAACTCTGTAACTTCCAGAGATTCTCATATAGGTTTAATGAGGTTTGTATTTGTTAAGGTTCTTCCAGTTTAAAGAAATTGGGACGAAAAAAACTGGCCACCAGCCAGCCGATATACATTGCCGGGCAGGCTCGTAATTTGCGATTGCCGATTTCACCTACAGTGAAAACAATCTAGTTAAATTATTTCGCACTATTGTAGAGGTTGTCAAGTAGTACTTGCTGAATTGGTAAAGAAAAACCGGCCCTGATTGCGTCAGCGCCGGTGGGTTGTTATCTAAAATCTGGGAAAGGCGATCCTCTTGAAACCAGTGTCTTTGGTTGGAATTCTCCACGAGAGTAGCGAGTGCTCAGTTCCTTTACCTCTTCATTGTAGTAGACCAGTCCGCAACTCGGGCAGTAGAGGAAATCGATCGAATGAGTGGTATAGCCCCGTGGCCCGCCAGGACCTCTTAACGTTGGGCCACTTGGTGCGTGATACTGTGAGCTTTTCTTCGGTTGAATAAACCTATTTTCGCAGTTGTAACCTCGACAAACTGGAACTATCTCGTTTATTGCTGACTGCAAAGCATCTTCAAGGAGCTTTCGTTCTATTTCTTTCTCCTTTTCTTTCCTTCTGTCCTCTCGTTTTGCTTTTGCCTGAAGTTTCTTTCGAAGTATTTCTAGCTTCGATTTACTCAATCTGAAACCGAAATATCCAGCTCGCTTTTCTATATCCTCAAGAATATCTAGCTTCCTGACAAGGAACTTAATATCTTGCTCGGTTGCCCAGTGTTTGGGTTTCGATCCTATCTGAACCACCCTAGGCCTTTTGTCGTGAGCAGGCTTAATCCTTGAAGAGTGCTTTCGACGCGGACCAATTCGAACGTCACTGTGGCTAGTGGCCAAGAGACACCCCCTTAATTCCTACGGGATATTTAGCCCTAAAAAGACACTTTTGTCAAGATTTTTGCAGGTTTAAATCAAGGCTGTTGTTTTTTGACTTTTGAGAGTAAAATACAGCAGTCGGCTTAAATCACGAAATCTTATGGCTGCGAAAACTTTAAGTACCACAATTGCAAAGACCCTTGAGCAGCGCCACCCCAGTGTGCGCGCAATTTTCGTTTCTTCTTATATTCCGCGCAAATGCGGGATTGCAACTTTCACCAAAGATCTGACCAATGCAGTAAACGTACTCAACCCGCTTGCTTTGTCAGAGATCCTTGCCGTGACAGATCCGGCAGCGGGGAACGGCTACGAATATCCTTGGGAAGTAAAGTATAGGATTCATCAAGAAGAGGAAAAAGAATTCATTGCCGCCGCCGACTATGTTAATTCTTCTTCGGCCGAGATCGTCTGTTTGCAGCATGAGTTTGGACTCTACGGGGGTAAAGACGGGGAAAACATTCTTGAGTTTTTGAAAAGAGTTAAAAAGAGAGTTGTGACAACTCTGCACACTGTGCCAGAAAATCCCAGCCCAGGACAGAGGAAAGTTGTCCAAGGAATTTTTAAATACTCCGATGCAGTTGTGGTAATGATTGATCCGGTCGAGGATCGTTTGCAAAAAGTTTACAAAGTTCCCAAGAATAAAATTGTAGTGATCCATCACGGAGTGCCAGATATTCCTTTTGGTGGGACAGAGCATTTCAAACACCTGACCAACTTGACTGGCAAGAAGGTCATGAGCGCGATCAATCTGATTTCTTCCAATAAAGGTTTGGAGTACGCGATCGAAGCGGTTCCAGAAGTTTTAAAAAAAATCCCCAACTTTTTATTTTTGATCATCGGTGAGACTCACCCTACAGTTAAAAAGCACGACGGCGAAAAGTACCGTCATGAACTGGAAGGTTTGGTTAAAAAACTCAAAATTGAGAATCACGTTAAATTTATTAATCGCTATTTGTCACTTGAGGAGTTGATTGATTACTTGCGTGCGACAGATATCTACGTGACGCCCTATCTAGATCCTCAACAGATCGCTTCCGGGACTCTTTCTTACGCGGTTGGAGCCGGGAAAGTTTGTATCTCAACTCCTTACCTATACGCTGAGGAAGTTCTCAATGGTAACCGGGGGATCATGGTTCCTTTCAAGGACAGTAACGCAATTGCTTCGGCAATTCTGTCTGTGACAACAGATTCAAACTACAAGACCGCCCTCGAACATGAAGCCTACCGCTACGGTCGGGTGATGACCTGGTCCTCAGTCGCCCTAGCTTACTTTGATCTTTTCAACTTAGTTTTGAAAAGACGCACCATTTCAAAATGAAAAAAGCTGACCGCCTCCCACGCTCTATTGATTTCAAAAAACACCCCAGCCTAAAATTTTTGAGAAGACTCACGAATGATACGGGTATTATCCAGCACACCAAATACGCGGTGCCGGATCGCAACATGGGCTATTCAGTGGATGATAACGCTCGTGCTTTGATCGTCACAATGCTCTACCACAAACTTTTTGGTGGAGAAGAGGCACTCGATTTAGCCGACAACTACCTTTCCTATGTTCAGCATTCCAAAAGCTCGGACGATTGGTTCTACAACTTTATGACCTTTGACAATAAATTCTTGGATCACGCCAAAACAGAAGATGGTTTTGGCAGGGTTTTCTGGGCTTTGGGTTACATAATTTTTGCCAAACCCAGAAGAGATTTGGTTCTCGGAGCGCGCCACACTATTGGGGAAATCATGGGTAATGTCAGAAAGCTGAAATACCCCAAGGCAAAAGCCTACACGATCGCTGGACTTTACTATCTTTCTCAAAGTGAAAACTACGATTGGGCCAGAGCCGAAATAGAGTATCTAGCCGATGATTTGGTAAAAGGCTACCTTAAACACTCAGATAAAAGTTGGCGTTGGTTTGAAGAATCAATGACTTACGCTAACGGGATTTATCCTTACGCTCTTACTTTAGCCTACCAGGCGACCAAGAAAGAAGAGTATTTTGAAATAGCTTGTGAGAGCCTCGAGTTTTTGGAAAAAGAAACGACTACTTCTTCAGGAGTACCAAACCCAGTTGGCCAAGATGGTTGGTATAAGAAGGGTGGCAAGAAGGCTGACTATGATCAACAGCCCGTTGAGGCAGCCAAGATGGTCATTGCCAATCTAGCTCTCTATAAAGTTACTTTTGCCCAAAAGTATTATGACCAAGCCAAAAATTGGTTCAGTTGGTACTTTGGCAATAATCTGAACAAAGTCGAGGTTTACGACAGCGAAACAAAGGGATGTTTCGATGGGATTAATCCAGAAGGAGTTAACCTCAACCAGGGCGCAGAATCAGTAATAACTTACTTGATCGCTTACTTGGCTTTTTCAGATATCGAACTAAAACTTTAGTATTTCGTATCTGGTATCTTGTATTGGGTATCTTCAGGCAGGTTATACTAAATACTAGATACAAAATACCAAACACTACCCATGGACAAGCCCACCAAATACGGACATTTTTCTCCCGACGGAAAAGAATTCATTGTAACTCGGCCCGACACGCCTAGACCTTGGATCAATTACCTGACCAACGGTAAATTCACTAGTCTCTGTTCAGCCACTGGGGGAGGCTTTTCTTATTACATTGATCCTGGTTTCAACCGTATTACGCGCGCAATCCCCGGAGACACCACTCTCAATGACCGACCGGGTCGCTATCTCTACATACGTGACAATGACACTGGGGAATACTGGTCCGCCAACTGGCAGCCAGTGATGAAGACTGCTGAGTACTGGGAGGCCAGAATTGGGTTGGGTTACAACAAAATCAGCTCGATTAACAATAAAATTCAGACTGATGTCACTTATTTTGTCCCACTGGACGAAAATCTCGAAATTTGGGACATCACCCTCAAAAATCTTTCTGACAAAAAGCGCAATATCTCGGTGATTAGCTACGTTGAATGGGTTCTGGGAAGTTTTTCCAAAGATCTCGCTGACCGCAACTTTGATTCCTTTTTTAACGACGTTTACTACAAAGACAATGTGATTTACGCGACCAAGCGCTGGTGGGATCGGCCTGACAAAAAAGGCGAAAAGTGGGATTACTGGGCCTACAAAACCGGTTCAGAGAAGTTTGAATGTTTTGACTGTGTCAAAGAAGACTTTATTGGTCAGTATCGCTATCTTTCCAACCCACTCGCAGTGGAGAAAGGCTATTGTAAAAACGGCTACGGGGAGAGTGAAGACGCGATCGCGTCTTTAATGAAAATTTTTGAGCTTGCACCTGGGGAAGAGAAAAAATTCCACCTTGTTTTAGGAATTGAAGAGTCTCCTGAGGCGATCGCGAAAAAAATCCCCGACGTAACGCAAAGGAGCTTTGTCGAGGAAAAATGGTCAGAGTTAAATAAATTTTGGGACAACTATATGGGAGGCTTAACTGTTAAAACCCCCGATGCTGAGTTTGATCTCTCCGTCAACATTTGGAACAAATACCAAGCTTACATTGCTTCACAAATGGGAGAAACGATCTCTTTTTACATCGGAGCGGGGAGTTGGGGTTTTCGTGATGAAGCTCAGCACATCTTTGGTGTTTTACCGATTGATCAGAATTTCGTCAAAGTAAAGCTAGTTGAGTTGCTGGAACATCAGTTTGAAGATGGTAGCACAGTCCATGCCTGGAACCGTCTGACCAATCAAGGTTATGTCACTAAACACTCGGATGATCCCCAATGGCTGAGCCAGTCGATAATTAACTACGTCAAAGAAACCGGCGATCTAGCCTTTTTGCAAGAAAGCGTCAAATACTTTGATAAAAACAAAGGCAGTGTGCTCGAACATTTGCTAAAAGCCTTGGATCACACTCTTTATCACGTCAGCCCAACTGGTATCCCACTGCGGCGCACGGCCGACTGGAACGACGCTCTTTCCGGTGGGGTATTGGATAAAGCCGAGTCACTCATGGTAGCCAACCAGGTGGCCTGGAATATCCTGGAAGTGATTCCAATTCTTGAAAAAGTAGGAGAAAAGAAAAAATCGGCTAGTTACCTCAATATTTACGAGCATTTGAAAAAAACTATCAACGAGCAGTATTGGGATGGGGAGTGGTATATCCGAGCGACTGACGACAATGGTAATCTGATTGGGAGCAAGACTAGCAAAGAAGGTCGGATCCACATCAACGGCCAGACCTGGCCAGTCATGAGCCACATCGCGCCGGAGGAAAGAGCTATCAAAGCCATGGACTCACTTTGGAAAAATCTGATGACCAAATACGGTGCGCTAACCTTCACCCCATCCTACACCAAAGACAACTCCTACCTGGGAATCATTTCTCAATTTGCTCCAGGTGCGAAAGAAAACGCGGCGGTCTTTACTCACCCCAACGCCTGGGTTGTGGTCGCCGAAGCGATTCTTGGAAGAGGTGATAAAGCGTATGAAGCTTGGAAAAGGACTTCCTTCCTGACTCGCTCAAAGGAGCCAGAGATTTATAAAGTGGAGCCTTATGTTTATCCAGAATTCTCTTATGGACCAGAGAGCCCGCACTTTGGCTTGGGAAGCTATTCTTGGATGACTGGAAGTGCGGCTTGGTTTTTCCGCGCTTGCACTGACAGTATACTTGGAATTCAGCCAACCCTCGAAGGGCTCAAGATCGACCCGTGTGTCCCCAACACTTGGCCCCAGTTTGAGGTGAAGCGCACTTTTCGGGGTGCGGTCTATCACATAGTGGTAAAAAATACTGGGAAGGTCTACAAAGGCGTTAAGGAGATTTCAGTGGACGGAAATAAAATCGTTGGTAATGTAATTTCAGACTTCAAAAGCGGAGAACACCAGGTCGAAGTTACAATGGGCTAAACCTACTCCGGACCTTTCTTCATCTCTCCCAAAATCCACAATACAGCTTCCTTTTTGTACCTACGGTCGCCGCGAGCGTTGATTCGGATTGCGGGCAATTTACCGCGCTTGCCCCAGCGTTTGATGGTAAGAGGGGAAACCCTGAGAAACTGGGCAACTTCTTTGACAGTCATTAGCTCTGGCAGATCGTCACCTAAAGACATGATTACCTTTCCGGGAAGGGATGTATACTTTAAATAATCAAAGACGCATTAAACATATCAGACTAAAAAATAGCATGTCAAGATACCAATCTTACTACTAGCGTAGAGTATAGAAGTGGATCATTTATACAACTATGGGGTTGCTTTTTGCTTCAAAATCTGCTAGAATTTTCCGGTTGCTGAGGGGGAGAGAAAGGAGCAGTGGCATGTCAGGTTTTGATGAGGCGAAGAATTGGGCTGAAGCCCACAAGCAGTACATCGTCATGGCCGTGGTGGTCTCAATCGCAGTTCTGGCCGGTGTCTTTCTGCTCGGACGCGAGAGCGCCAGCGGACAAGCGCCAACTGGTTCACTGAAGTCGGATCTTTCGCAGGGTACGTTGAATGGACAGTTCACCGGTTTGGACGGTGACAAAGTCTGCTTCTTGCTCTGGAATCCCCATACCGGGGAAAGGAAGCACCGCGAAAGCTGTGCACCAGTTAGCGAGTTGCTCAACTTCGGAAAAGCTTTCGAAGAGCAGCCGGCCCCACTTCCTGCAAAGGACAAGGTGACCAGGGGACAGGCTTTTTCTTTGGGTAACTACACCGTCGAGGGAGGGAAGTCAGGCATTGCGCTCGGCGACCCGATCCCTGACACGCCCAAAGGACCGCCGGTACCAATCGCCACAGTCACCAAGACGTCAACACCGAAGGGTAAGTAATCAAGTAGTAACCCCGCCAAGGCAACACATTTTGTCGGGAGAAAGCCTCAAAAACTTTCTCCTGACCTTTCTTTTACCCATAAAATACATAAAGTTACAGTAATACTATAATGTAACTCAGGCATAAAATAAGATTGTGCGACACAACAGTAGCCCATAATGAATTATAACCTCGCTGCGCTCGTTGCAACATAAGAATGTTGTAGCCTGCTTTTTTAAATAACGACATGGAAACAGAAAACCCCTCACGCGGAGGGGTTTTCGTTAGGACGGGTTAGTTAAAACTTTATTTAAGTTCAACCTTTGCGCCTGCGGCTTCGAGTTTTCCTTTTGCTTCAGTTGCAGCTTCTTTGCCGACTCCTTCGATGACTGGTTTTGGCGCAGCATCAACGAGGTCTTTGGCTTCCTTAAGTCCTAGAGTTGGGACTATTTCTCGGACTGCTTTGATGACCCCAATTTTGTTGGCCCCCCCATCAGCGAGAATAACGTTGAAAGAAGTTTGACCTTCCTCAGCTTCTCCAGCGTCCGCTCCAGCGGCAGCAGCGGGACCAGCAGCAACCGCCATTGGTGCAGCCGCGGTGACTCCAAAGCGATCCTCCAAGGCTTTAACTAAATCAGCAAGCTCGAGAACGCTCATCTCTTCGATATTCTTGATTATTTTCTCAAGTTTGTCGCTAACTGGCTTGACTTCTTTTTTAGGTTCAGCTTTTGGCTCTTCGGCTTTTACCTCTTCTTTGGCTTCTTCAACTACTTCTTTTGCTTCCTGAACCGCATCTTTAGCTTCCTCGGCTGCTTCTTTAGACTCTTCCGCCGCCTCGTTTGCCTCTTCGACTTTCTCTTCTACCTTTGTTTCGTCTTCGTTCATTTAGTTAACACCTCCTTTCAAACGAATCTGATCAATTGCATAAACTAAATTGCGTAAATTGGCGTTTAAAACTCCGACCATTCCATAAAGTGGGGAGGCGAGTCCGCCGACAACTTTGCCCTGTAAAATTTCTTTGGAAGGAAGTTTGGCCAGCTCGGTGATTTTTTCTGCAGAAAGTAAGTCAGATCCCAAAAAGCCGGTTTTTAAAACTGGTTTCTCATTGGTTTTGGCGAAAGTTGTCAGCTCTTTGATTGGGGCAATCTCATCACCATAACCAAAAACTACCGCCGTTGGACCTTCTAGCGCCTCGGTCGGAATTTCGTACCCAGATTTTTGGCTGGCAATTTTCAAAAGAGTATTTTTGGTTACTAATGACTCGGCGTCGACCCCGCGCAGTTTTTTCTTGAGTTCAGAAGCGAGAGAAACCGACAGACCAGACTGATCAGTGAGAACAACCGACTTTGATCGGTTGAGTTTCTCGACTAGGGAATCGACTGATTCTTCATTTTTAATTCTTGAGGCTGCTTTGTTTTCCATAAAAAAATCCTCGGCCATTGCGAGGAAACAAAATAATAGTTTAAAAATTATTGTTTACCTCGGCGCGACTTATTGGATGCACGCTGTCTTTGGTTTCTGGGGAAGTATAAATAAGTTCAGAGTTCTTGTCAAGACAACCGCTTAGGTTTTTTTCTCCGCCTCGTCAAAATCCTCATCAACTTCTTTTTTGAGTTTCTCGCTGGCCTTTTCACTCGAAAGATCTTTATCAACTTCTTCCTCAAGTTCTTCGAGGACTTTTTTGAGTTTACGTCGAAACCTTTTTGCTCCGAGAAGCAGGAAAGCAGCCATAATTAGCAAGAGAACTAGTAGGAAGACTAGTGAGAACAGTAAACTCATGCCGGGTATCGTGAAGCCAAAAATCAGATAGGCTTTTGGATCCAGATTGAAATGAACGACATTAGATTCAGAGGATTCGATGTTGTCTTTGTTGATCGCCACTGCAAAAAGGCGGTGCCGACCGCTTTTTATAAGCTCTTTATAGGTATAGGAAAAATTACCATTTTGATCTGCTTTTACCGTGGCTATAAGCTTTTCATCCAAATAAATCTTTACGGTAAAGCCGGCTCCCGCCTGTCCTTTGATCAGTAAATCCGATCCGTAGGGGATGGTCGTACCATCAGTGGGCAGGATGATTTTTGGAGCTTGGATTTGTTTGACGGTTATTTTTACCTCACCAATTGTTTCGTTGCCGGCTTTGTCGACTGCTTTGACATAGACGGTGTGGGATCCGGAAGAAATTGAGGCGAGTTTGTAAGGGTTGTCCACCCGGGTCCAGCTGCCGTTGTCTACCTTCAGTTCATAATGATCAATCCCGGAAGTTTTATCAGTGGTGTTGAAAGCAATAATTGGTCGCACTTCTGCGTTTTCTTTGGGATCAGCTTCCGGAGTAAATTTTTCTGGAGGTGTCGTATCAATCTGCAGTCGAAAAGTCGAGGTTGGGCTCCAAGTACCGTTACTACCCTGAACGTTCACATGGAAGTACCAGGTTCCTTCCGTGAGGTTTTCATAAGTTTTTGTTTTGCCAGAGCCTTCAGATTTTTGATCCGCGTCAGTATTGGGATTTTGATCAAGGATATAGCTAAAAGCCCCTCCCGAACCGTTCCAGGAAAGAGTCGCTGTGGTCGCCTTGTACCATTTGCTCTCATCTGGATGAGTGCTTGAAGAAATAGTTGGTGCTGAGGTCGGGTGCGGTTGTATTGCGAAGGTTGCGCTGCCTTTTGAGGTCAAAACATTGGTTCCGGAGCCGTCATTGGCTAAAACTGAAGAAGGAGAATCAATCGAAACACTGCCCGTCCCAGGAGAGCCGGCTTGGACAACGATCGAACCGATATAGCCTTTCCCACCATTGAAACCTGGAGTAGGCAGACCACACTTAAACCGAGCCGTCGAAGACGTATAGCTTGGTGGGTTGGGAAAAAGTACGCAAATTGACCCGCCGCTTGATACACCCAGAACAGTCATGTTGTTACTCGAAAGATAAACGTCAAAAGTATTGACCGCTTGAGAAGCTCCTACATAAACAAAAATATTGAATTTATCACCTGAAGTTTTCGTGCCGTTGGAAGGGGAAAGATAGAGACTAGCACCCGCGGCAGCGGTTGGTTGAGGAAGCAACCCTAGAGAAAGGAAGAGTAGTTGGATGACTATTAAAATTTTGGCAGTTTTTTTCATCAATCAGTCCAGTCAAATAACATTATACTAAAATCGATGAGTCCTACCTTGCCATCATGATTCGTGTCTCCAGTCGGACCAGCACTATCCCACCAATACATCAGTATTGAGAAATCAGTGAGATTGACGTGGCCGTCACAGTTTAGATCACTTCTTCGACAATTACTGAGGGCTAAATTTTGAGTAAAACTATTAATCGAGTCAGTGTAGCCTGAGCGGGTCAAAAATGAATAAATTGAATTGTTGCCAAGGGAGTAACCGGAGCTTGAAGCGAAGCTATAATCACTTCCACTACCAATGACACTAGAGTAAATCTCAGAACCGTTCAAAATAATATGGATGGTTGATCCGGGTGAGCCCTGCCCAAAAATATTGACCGACTCGCCGCTAAACATACTTGTTTTGGATAACTCGATAGTTGGGGAGAGCAAAATATTATTGATCGGGGTATCGAGTTGGTTAATGAGTGTTACGTTGTTAAAAACTGTTTCCGGTGTAGTGCGCCCGGAAGTGTCAGTCAAGTAAAGTGCGAAATCATGGACACCCGGTGAGCCAATCACTGACTTGGAAAAAACGCCAGAAGAATTGGTGACTGTTGTGCCAGAGACCGCCCCATCAGTTTTTATTGTGACCACCGAGGAAGCGGGAGCTAGACCAGTGAAAGTGGCAGTGCTACTGGGAACTGTGGCGGTCACGACAACATCGTCGGAAACACTACAAGTCGTGGCCGGAAAAACTGGTGAGCAGGACCCTGCGTCAGTTTGGACGCTACTTAACGCGAGCAAGGTTGTAAAAATAATTGTGAAAGTTAAAGCTTTCCTAAACATTTTTCTTTTTTCGAACAAATTTTCTGACTAATAAAACTGTTCCAATTAATACAATTAGACCCACTAACCAGATCAACCAAACTTGATAGTTGAAAAAATAAAGTTTGGTTTGGGCAGTGTCGGCCCTTCCGGAAATTAGCTTTATTTGGGCTCGATAAAATCCGGGTAACAGATTTTTCAAGGGGAAAGACTGTGTCAGTTTCTGCCCTGCTTTTAGGTCGTATTCATTACTTTCTACTGCAACAACTTTTTTCCCAAAAAAATCAGTCACCAAGATCTCAAGCTTAGTTTTCGTCGCGATATTGCCTGTGTTTTCCAGGATTACTTTAAGTTTTTTATTCTCAGTCGAAGTATCAGAAACTTTAGTGTCTTCGACTAGTGCGCCAGCAAACAAAGCATTAAAAGAAGCTTGTGTGCTGGTTGTCCCATTCTTTAAAACCAAACTGCCGTAGTAATCTCCTGGTTTCAACGAGTCAGGAGTTTTGAAAACCACTGCCACTGAGCCAACCGCGTAGGGTTGCAAAGTGATCTGCGAGACCTCTGGGGAAGCAAAGTCCAGGTTGTGAATCGTCAAAAATTGGCTGCTGATAATTTGGTCCGCTGGAAGAGTGTAGCCCTGCCAGGAGAGATTGATAGTTTGTTCTTTTGCGCTCGAATTACTGATGAGAACTTGCTCGACCTGTTCTTTTCCAGATGCGATTTGAATCGAATAATTTTTTTGCGGCAATGAAAAATCTCCTGCAAAAGCAGGTGCTTTAATGACAAACAAAAATAAACCCACAGAGATGAGGAAGAGCAGTTTTTTCACAATTTGGCAATTAGTATATTAGATAAATGTTGGGTTGGGTAGAGTGAAGATGAAAATTTGCCAATAGTCAGCTTGACTCGCCAATGTTAAAGAATGATAATTTAATTAACTGCCAATGAACGCTTTTTTGGATAAGCTTACCTCAAACAAAAAAAATACAGTTGGGTATCTTCTGACCTTACTTCTACTGGTAGCAATTCCTCTCACGGTTTATACAACTTTGCATCTGCGACAAAACGCTCCTAAGGCGGCAGCGCCAAATAAAACTATGACGCCAGAGCAAGTGGCGGGGATGGTTGGCTATATCGATGAAAGCGAAGCAGAATTTGATTACAGTTTTACCTATAACAAAGACAGTGGCAAAGCAACTCTTGACTCAGTAAAAATGGTTCCTCATGGGGATGAGGCCATTACAACAACTACTCCCGGAGAAGTACCTTTCAGCGTTAACTTCACTGACAGCAAGGGTAACAAAACAGTTAAGAAAAATGTGCTTAAAGCAAACAACTCAAAATTCAAAATTAAAACGCCTTACATGAAGGATGGCTCTTTGGAGATTACTGACAATTTAGGCGTTGTTGTTTATAAAGAGGAGGTTAAAAATCTTCCCAAAGCCGAAGGAATACCAGCGCAGATTTTTTATGAAAAGATGAAAGTAAAGTATCAATGAAGGCGAAAAATATTTTTCTCAAAACCTCATTTTTAATGCTCGTTCTGCTCTTTTTTTCCTTTCTTTTCCATTTGAGCAGTAAACCTGCTTATGCGTTAACTGGACACCGGATTGTTCCCCTTGTTTTTTACGGAAATAATTCAAATTATCCCGACGATAACTATTTGAATAAACTCAACGCCGCACTAAGTACCATCCAAGGCTACTACAGGAACCTTCTCGGGGAGACTTTCTACTTTGAACCAGCAAGGCGCTATTTTGCCAACAGCAGTAAGGAATACTTTGGTAATACGGACTATTTTGGTTGTGGAGAAATTCGTGTTTTTTGCAATGTTGAAAGTGAAATGATCTTTAACGAAAAAGATACTTTAAAGCTATTTGGAGTTAGCAATTCAGGGTTTGGTTGGAGCGATCGAGCAGTTATGGTATTCACTCATGACACCAGTGGGACTTCTGATTACGCTTGGGGTTATACTTATATGCCAACCAACACAAGTCTTGGCGTAACCTGGGCAATTTTCAATGACCCGGTACTAAACTCAATTGCTGGCGACCCTGGAACCTGTTCAGCAACTATTGTTGCCCAACATTATACGAATGCGATATGTGGGATAGTTGCCCATGAGCTTGGTCATGAATTTGGGTTGCCTCATAGTTGTGACGTACAGGCGGATCTGATGTGCCCGACTTTGGGTGCAAGTGGGACTGACACTTTTCCATACGCCACTTTAAGGTCTATCGACCAAGTGACTGCGAAAAATTCACCCTTCACTTATCTGACTAGCGATCCGAATACTGGACCTCCTGGGTTTTGTTTTTCTTCTGATTCAATAAACAGCTGGTGTACAGGTGCTGGAGTGTTTCATCTGAAAGTGGGCTCAACGAGCTATCCTACATCTGGGACATCTTCGAGTATAACCAATACCAACCCAGATTGCTGTCGATCAAACTATTCGCCGAGAGTGACATTGGGAGGCTTTATTTTAGAGTGGTGTATTGCCAACACCACTAGAGGTTCGCCATAT
>DATIHF010000008.1:0-4552 GCA_035480955.1 Saccharimonadales bacterium (SeqCode)
TTGCTGACGAGATCGCCACAATTCTCACAACAGTTACAGAGATTGCGCAGAAGAAAAGAGATGAACAGCCCAACTAAATAAAAGATCAAAACTGAGCTTCGTGGAAACGGAGCTTTTTTCTTATTCAACTTTTGGGGCGCCATACTCGATGTGGGGATTTTTGTGGATGCCGACAAAATTGATGTAACCGTCCTCGTGCTGTTCACAATAGGTACCAAAGCATTCCTTATCGTTGTAGTGATGAGTATTGTGGATAAGCCCCCCGTAGCGATTCCAGACATAGGTCCCATGCACCTCAACCTTGTCCCCAATTTTCACCGGCACTCGATAGGCTCTCAGTAAACTATTCGCAACTAGGATCGTGTGGCCCGGGTGGGTCTCGATGACAAATTTCTGGTGAGGAGTAGCGTCTGGGTCATCGGGCAAAATTTTGATCACTTTGCCGATGGCAGTAAGGGGGACATTGTGCATTTTGCGGGCAAAGGCAATCTCAGAGGTAACTCTCATTTATATTAATTTTAGCAAAATTTTGGAAAGAAAACTCCCTTGCGGCTATTTGTTTGGAGGTTTAGAATAGTAAGGTCATGAGCCTTTACCGCAAGTATCGTCCCCAAACTTTCTCAGAAATTGTCGACCAGGAGCCAATTGTCCATTCCTTGCTCAAACAATTGGAAACTGGGAAGCCCACCCACGCTTATCTTTTTTCCGGACCACGAGGGACAGGGAAAACTTCCACGGCTCGGATTTTTGCCAAAGCAATAAATTGTGAGAAACACAAAGAAGGAAAGTTTGGTGAGCCCTGCAATAAATGCGACACCTGTGTCTCCATCACCCAAGGTCGCAATATGGACGTGATGGAAATTGATGCGGCGAGCAACCGCGGGATTGACGAGATTCGTGATCTGCGCGAAAAGGTCAAACTCGCTCCAACCAGCGCAACTTACAAAGTCTACATCATCGACGAAGCCCACCAGCTCACTAACGAAGCTTTCAACGCCCTATTGAAAACACTGGAGGAGCCGCCTGAACACGTTATCTTTATATTGGCTACTACCGAAGTCCACAAAATCCCCGCGACCATCGCCTCCCGTACCCAAAAATACGAATTTCGCCTGTCGGAAAAAACTAGCGAGAAATACATTAAATTTGAAGAAGCCAAGGCCCTTCCGAAAGAAAGTTTGGAATTGATTGCGCGCTATTCGGGTGGGAGTTTCCGCGACGGGGAAGTCCTACTGGAAAAAGTGGTAACGGTAAATCCGAAAGCGACGCCGGAGGAGATCGAAAAGATTCTCGGCAAACACTTGATCCATGGGATCGACCCTTTTAACTCCATTTTGCAAAAAGATACTAAAGCCGCGGTTTTGTGGTTGGCTGGCTATCCAGGTGACTACAAAGTTTTGGCCGAGGAGCTAGTTGAAACGCTCCGCAATGTCCTGCTTGTGAAAATTGGGGTTTTGGAAGAAAGCAATGCCATTTCTCCAAAAAAACTCTCACTTTTGAAAGAATTTTCCCAGCAGATCTCCGCTGACAAGCTGCAGAAATGGATCAAACTTTTCTCTGAGGCAATCGTGGAGATGAAAGACTCGCCCATCCCTTCACTACCATTAGAATTGGCAATAGTCGAAGCCTGCGAATTTAATGATGGTTCGGTAGTTGAAGCACAACCATCAGTTGCTAAAGAACCAAGTATTGAGACAAAAGTTGAAAAAAAAGTTGAACCAGTTGCAGAAAAAGTTGAGAAAGTAGTTGAGCAACCAAAAAAAGAAAAGGTTCCCGAGGTGACGATGAAAGACGCGGCCAAAATCGATGAGGTCAAGAAAAATTGGTCAGAAATTTTGAAAAAAATCAAAGCGGAAAACTCTTCACTGGGAGTTTTCATGAGAAACGCCGTTCCCGCAGAAGTGGACGATGGTTTATTAACTTTGGAAGTTTATTATCAATTTCACAAAGATTTGGTCGAGGAGCCGAAAAATTCCGGCATCATAGCGACAGCAATTGAAGAAGTAGTTGGCAGACCTGTTAGAATAAAGGGCAGAGTCAGTGAAAAAGCTCCACCAATAGTGGAGAAAAAGGTTGAGAAATTAGAAGAACTCGACCCCGCTGACATGTTTGGTAAACTAAACTGAAAGGAAAACTATGTTTGACAAAATGAAGCAAATGTACGAGCTGAAAAAGCAAGCTGACCAGATGAAAAAAGAGCTCGAGTCTGAAGTTCTCGAAGTCGACCACGGTGGTATCAAAGTAAAGATCAACGGTGCCCAGAAAATCCTCAACTTGGATTTCGAGGATGGGGTCGATCACGATAAACTCAAAGACGCGATCAATAAAGCTAGCGATGAAGCTCAAAAAGTTGCCGCCAAAAAAATGCAAGGGATGATGGGCGGCATGAGTGGCCTACAAGATCTCCTCAAAGGCTAATTTCTAAAAAGAAGTTCCCTAATTTTCTTTTCCTATCAAGAAGATATATAATATTGTTGAGAAAGGTGGGAGCTATGGACCCAGTTAAGCGCCGAACGAGCTTTTTCACGATATTCTCGTGGATCGCTCTCGTTTACGTCGGATATCGCATCAACGCGATCTGGGTTGATCAAGTCAACCGAATACCTTCAGGGAACAGTTGGCTAGCGGTCTACATCGTTGCCCGATCAGGACTGATACTCTTGGCAATTCTTGGAGCGATCGTATTAACTACCAGCTACATTGCGCTGATTGTCTGGTCGAGAAACCATTACTGGCCTGACATGAACCCAGACCTAAATAAAGAAAATAGTGGAGAGCAGACCAGCGCGCCTTGAATCCCTTCAGGGCGTTTTTCTTTTTTTAAAAAATTGAATCTGTTAGAATAGGTTAGAAATGCAAATTCCCAAAAGTGTCGCCACAGTCATTTCCGAATTTGAAAAACTTCCCGGCATTGGCCCAAAGAGTGCTCAGAGACTGACTTATTACTTACTTCATGCTCCGAAAGAATACGTCGCTGAGTTTGCTGAGGCAGTAGGACAACTCCGTGAAAATACCGTGCTGTGTAGCACTTGCTACAACGTCGCCGAAGCAGATCCTTGTGAAGTTTGTGGAAGCAAAACCCGCGACCGCACCGCTATCATGGTGGTGGAGGAGCCATTGGACGCACTGGCGATGGAGCGCTCTCACTCTTACAAAGGACTCTACCACGTCCTTCACGGTGTGATCGCCCCGCTGGATAACATCGGCCCGGATGAGCTTTACCTCAGGCAATTACTTCCTCGATTAAAATCAGGAGAAGTGACCGAAGTTATTTTGGCAACCAATCCCAACATTGAGGGAGAAGCGACGGCCATGTATATCCAAAAACTCATCTCGCCACTAGGAATCAAGACCACCCGCATCGCCCGCGGTCTGCCGACCGGAGCTGATCTGGAGTATGCCGACGAAACTACTCTTTCCAGAGCAGTAGAGGGACGAGTAGACTTCTAAACTTGACAGTTTTCCCGTTTTGACTCAAAATTTTAATAGATGGTCCCTGCTTACACGATCAACATCATTGATACCCTGATAATCTCCTTAATTAGTGTTTTCGTTACAGCGATTGCTTTAAGAAAATGGGGTAAAGTCAAATGGAGTAAACTTGCAATAGCCTCAGTTGGATTGAGTTTGGTAAGCGATCTCGGCTATTTCCTTTTTGTCTACCTGATAAATTCTTCGATCAGTGATAATGTGCGAATCTACCTTTTTTGGGGGAACTACGCTCTCACTATAGTTCTCTTCACTATTGCAGGCTATTTCATAGCAAAAAGTTACCTTAAGTTTGATAAAAAAGACTCTGTTATTTTCGCAATCGGGTGCTCGATAGCTTATCTTGCAATCGCTTGGTTCCTCGGACCAGTTCTTTTCGGTCTACTATCTTCAACTAACATTTTTAAAGTCTAAACCATTTTTTTCCTGATATAATCTGCTTGAAATGAAAAACCTGATTGTTGGGTTGGTTGGACCAATTGGAGTGGGGAAAACTAGAGTCTCCCAGCATTTGGAAGAGCTAGGCTATAAAAAGCTGAAATTTTCTGATCCGCTCAGAGTAGAGTTAGCCGAAAAAGGAATAAAGGTGACACGGATCGCTTTGCAAGATTTGGGTGATTCGTGGAGAGCAAAGCACAGCAATGATTTTCTCGCTAAACTACTACTCAAACAAATACAAGAGAAACCAAAAGACGCATTTGTCGTCGAAGGCTTTCGAAACCCTGGAGAAGTCAAAGCTTTTCAAAAACTTCCTAACTTTATTTTGATCGGGCTTACCGCTGATCCAAAGGTGCGGTTCGAAAGATTAAAAGCACGGTCACAATCAGAGGATCCACAGACCTGGGTTGAGTTTGAAAAACAAGAAACACGTGATCAGGGAATAGCTCAACCAGAAAACGGTCAACAGGTTTTAAAAAGTCTAGAATTGGCTGATTTTCTTATCGATACAGATAGAGTAGAATCAGAAGTAAATCGCTCAGTTGAGAAAGCGATAATGGAGTTTCAAAAAGATGTTAAACGAAAAAATTCAAGAGGACCTCAAGAGTGCTCTTTTTGCTAAAGA
>DATIHF010000009.1:0-1545 GCA_035480955.1 Saccharimonadales bacterium (SeqCode)
GACTCAACTGCTCGCCATCGGTAGAAGCAACCCACTCAAAAACTTCGACCTAACAGCCAAAGCAATCAAATTGTTAAAGTCAAAACCTAAGGTGAAGCTTTTTGGAATCGAACCACGGTTAGGAAAACTGCTTAATATTCAGTATATTTATAAGCCAACCGATTTAGAGGTTGCCAAACTATATAATGAGTCAGAAATCTTTTTACAAACTTCGGTTCATGAAGGCTTCTGCTTACCAGTGTTGGAAGCTATGGCCTGTGGTTGTGCGGTGATCACAACTGACTCTCACGGTAACAGGGACTTTTGTATTGATAAGAAAAATTGTCTTGTTGTAAGTAACTCAGATGAAACCGACTTGGTAAAAAAGGTTGATATATTATTAAGTGACTCTAATCTGAGGAAAAAACTAGTCGAGCAAGGGCTACTAACGGCAGAAAAATTTCGTTGGGAAGGGAAAATTGATCAATTAGAAATTTTTTATCAAAATCTTTCTCAAAAGTTTGGGAATATGGTCGAATCTTAGTTATGAGAATTGGAATTGATGCTCGTTTCTTGGGCCCGGAGGGGACTGGGATCGGGCGCTACGTTGAAAATTTAATTAAAAATCTTGAAATAGTCGATGAGGAAAATCAGTATTTCATTTTCCTTAGATCAAGTAATTATCATCTTTACCAACCAAAAGCCCCTAATTTTGAAAAAGTAAAAGCTGACGCAAAGTGGTATTCGCTAAAAGAGCAGCTAATCTTACCAGCAGTTTTGAATCGAGAGAAACTTGACCTAGTTCATTTTCCGCATTTCAATATCCCTTTGCTCTACCGAGGTAAATTTGTGGTGACGATCCATGATCTGACCAAAAGTTTGTTTGGAGACAGAGCTTCGTCTACCCGCTCCCTGCCAATATTTTTGGCAAAGCAAAATGCTTATAAAATCACGATAAACCAGGCTATGGCTCGTTCGAAAAAAATACTTGTCCCTTCAGAATTTGTCAAAAAAGAATTAGTGAAAAGCTTTGATCTGACAAATGAAAAAATTCGTGTTACTTATGAGGGGGCCGAGGAGTTTTATGATCCAAAGTTTGTTGTTAGTGAGGGAAAAACTCGTGAGCTATTTAATAAATACAGCCTGTCCGAACCTTATATTATTTTCGTTGGTAATACTTTTCCCTATAAAAATGTTGACGTAATTTTAGAAGCTTTAACCAAATTACCAACTGAACTAAAATTTGTTTGTGTCTCTCCAAGAAACCGTTTCCTTGAAAAATTGATTGCTAGTGCAGGGCATCTTGGTATTAAAAATCGTTTGACAACCCCAGGCTATTTATCTGACAGTGATCTCAAAGTTCTTTTCAAAAAAGCAGTCGCGTTTGTTTTCCCCTCTCTTTCTGAAGGTTTTGGTTTGCCGGGACTTGAGGCAATGGGAGTAGGTTGTCCAGTAATTTCTTCTGACAAAACAAGTTTACCTGAGGTTTATGGGGAAGCGGCGCTTTATTTCAAACCAGATTCTTCCAAGGAGCTAGTAGGAAAAATTGAACAAATTATGAAAGAT
>DATIHF010000010.1:0-11708 GCA_035480955.1 Saccharimonadales bacterium (SeqCode)
AAAGTCCGGCAACGATGAAAACAATTACGAAAAGCTCACGAATTCGTTCAATTCTTTTAAATTTTGCTTCTTTATTTTCCATTTTCTTTGTGAAGAGGTAGAGTGAAAATAAAAGTAGTACCTTTTCCCACCTGACTTTCAAACCAAATCTTTCCACCTTGTCTTTCGACCAACTCTTTAGTAACAAAAAGTCCCAGGCCAGTCCCTTTTGGCTCACTGGCACTGCGGTTGACCCGGTAAAACTTTTCGAAGACATGAGTCTTTGCTTCTTCAGGAATCCCGTAACCCAAATCTTTCACCATGACTTTGGCGAAACGATCTTCCTTAACAAAAGAAACTGTGACTGATCCTGGGCTCGGGGAGTATTTGATTGAATTGTCAACTAAATTTGCCAAGATTTCGTGAAGTCTTGAAGAGTCAGCAGTGACGATAATTTGTTCTTTATTTGAATCAAATTTCAAAGCGACACCTTTTTCAGTAGCACTCATGCTAAAATCTGACATTGTCGAGCCAATCAACTCATTTAGATTAACCGATTTCAAATCCAAACTTAGTTTTTGATTTTCTATGTGAGAAAGATCAGTCAAATCATTAACCAGGCGGGACAATCTTTGGCTATTTGAGCGGGTTTTAGAGAGCAAATCTTCGAAGTCTGCTCCCCAAGAACTATCTTTGGCCGCAAAAGAGGAGTCAAGATAATTCTGCAGGGCTAAAATTGGTTGTCGCAGCTTGTTGGAAATAACAAAAACGAATTCATTTTTTACTAAATCAATCTGACGAGCGACTTTCAAACGGTCGGAAACCTCAGCCGCCCGAGCAAACTTTTCTTCATCAAAAATAAATTTTCCGTAAAGAGCGACGATAAGAAGTGCCCAAATGTGCACGACTGCCAAGCTTAATGATTGGTTCAAGGGTACATGGTTGAAAAAAAGTGCTTCAATCAAAATAATCACGGCAATTGAAACAATCATTGAGATAAAGTAGCGCACTGGCAAAGCAGCGGCAGCACTCAATATTGTTAGGTAAAAGAAAAAAAGAGCAAAGCTCTGTACTCCGTTGCTAAAGTGAATTCCGATGGCAACAAAAAAGATCGAGAGGTAGTAAAAGATTAGTGTTTTTACTAACCCAGTATATTTTTTTGGAAGGAGGCGAAACCAGATAAAGGCAAAAACGAAAACCACGGCGAAAAGTGAGTAAAGAGCCGTCTTATTTACTGGAAAAATATAGTGAAGAGTGGTGAGAAATAAAGCAGAGATAACTCCTAGATAGGTAAAGATTTCGGAAATTTTTTCAAAACGAAAATATTTTTCCTTTTCCGCGAGTGAGGCAGGATCGATTTTGGCAGGGTCCATCTCTATTAATCATACCAAAACGGCACCTACTGTGTAAGTTTCTTTACCGCAACCTCAAGTCTGGTCAAAACCCTATTCTTCCCAATCGCTTCAAGAGTCTCCCCTAACGGGGGAGTAGTTTTGGTACCACTGACACTGTAGCGAATGCTCTGGAATAGTTTTGTTTTATCCCAACCTGTTTCTGTTTGTTCTTTATTTAAAAGTTCCTCAATACTCTCCTGCGTCCAATCCTCCAGCGGCGCCAGAGATTGGCGAATTTTTTCTAAAATTTCACTAGTCTCCTCTTTTGAGTGATCGCTGATTTTGATTAACTCTTCAGTTTGAATATCTACTTCATCGTTTAAATAATAGGCGGCCAAACTTTCAAACTCTGAAAGTTTTTTCATCCTCTCTTTTACCAGGGGTAAGTATCTCTTTGTCTCTTCTTTTTTTGTTTTTTCTACAAAGCCTTCATTTACTAAACGATCAGCTAGATTTTCATCAGAGAGCTCTCTGATATAGTGGCCATTCAACCAATCTAGTTTTACTAGGTCAAAGACTGGACCAGCCGGATCAATTCTTGCAAAAGTAAATTCTTCTATCATCTCTTTGAGAGTAAAAATTTCTTTATCTTCTGGCATCGACCAGCCCATCAGTGAGAGGAAATTAACTAAAGCTTCCGCAAGATACCCTTGTTCTCGGTAAAAACTCACCGCGACCGGGTTTTTTCTTTTGCTGATTTTGCTTTTATCTAAGTTTCTCAGAAGAGGTAGGTGGGCAAACTTTGGTTTCTCCCATCCAAAGGAATCGTAAAGCAAGACATGTTTGGGAGTAGAAGAAAGCCACTCTTCGGCTCTGATAACATGTGAGATTTCCATCAAATGGTCATCCACGACACTCGCTAAATGGTAGGTTGGAAAACCATCACTTTTCAATAAAACCTGATCGTCAATATCTTTGTTTTGAAATTTGATTTCTCCTCTGATCTCATCAAAAAAAGTTGTCTCACCGTTCAGCGGTATTGCTAGACGTACTACACAATTTTCTTTGTTCTTTGGAGGTTCTTCTCGGCATTTCCTGTCGTAACGGGGTACTTCTCCTCTGGCTTGCTGTTCTTCTCTTACTTTGGCCAATCTTTCTGCACTACAGTCGCAATAATAAGCTTGGTCTTTCGTGATCAATTCTGCGGCAAGTTTCTGATAAATTTCCAATCTTTCTGATTGGCGATAAGGACCGCTCTTGCCTCCTTTTTCGGGACTTTCGTCTGCTTCCAAACCCAACCAGCTAAGTGCTTCAGTAATTTCTTTTTCCGAAGTTTCGACAAAACGAGTACGGTCTGTGTCTTCAATTCGTAAGATAAAATCTCCTTTATTTTTTTTCGCAAAAACGTAGTTGAAGAGTGCGGCATAGGCAGTACCAATATGTGGACTTCCAGTTGGCGAGGGGGCGATTCGTGTGCGAACTTTTTGCATGGGTCTCATTATAGGCACTTTTTCCCTTTTTTGCTATTGGTAAGCTTGAAGAAAGGTTGGGTTTAAAGCTATACTTTGACTATGACTGGCCTGCCCTACCTTGCTGACAATATAAAGTCCTTGCTGCGTTGGGCGATCATTGTCGTAGCCTCACTTTTCGGAATTTGGCTTCTTTGGCTGACGGTAAATTTCAGTTACCATTTAGTATTTCCACCCCCTCCACCGGGACCGGATATTGCTTTTGGAAAAATCACTCAACCTTTTGTTTATAACTCGGGTTTTGGCGAAAATCTTTTCGTTCTTGATACTCCAGGACAGGAATTCCCCAATCCAGGCAATCTTCTGACTATTTACGCCACAACTGCTAGTCATGGTCAATTTACTTCGCTCGACAGTGCAAAAAAACTCGCACGAGGGGCAGGATTGGATAGTGAACCTCAAACGATTTCTGAAAATGAAAGGCTCTGGACCAGCACTCGCAACAGTAGCAAAACTTTAAAACTAAATATTGTTAATGGGAATTTTCTTTATCACTATGATTGGAATGCCGATCCGAAGGCTCTGGAAGGGGTGTTCAAAACCACCGACGCTGCAATTATTAGTAAAGCAAAAGCTTATTTAAATACCTTCAAATCTTTGAAGGAAGATTTAAAAACTGGAACAGCTAGAATAAGTTTTTACAAATTGGCCGGGAATTCGAGAAGCAAAGTTTCTAGTTACTCTGAGGCTAATGCCGTCATGGTTGAACTTTTTCGTAAGGGAATTTCTAACACCCTTCCCTTTGTCGAGACCTACCCCCAGCTAGCTAATGTTAATGTCTGGATCTCACCTGCTCAACAGTCAGACAAGCAACTTTTAGAAATTAACTTCACTTATTGGGATTTTCAAAAAGACAATAAAGCTACTTACCCACCAAAATCAGGTAGTCAAGCTTATTCTGAATTGAAAAGCGGTAAAGCCTATCTCTCCGAAGGGGCCGACAGCAACTTTCAGTCAATCACGATCGCCAAAGTTAGCCTCGCCTACTACAACCCAAGCACACAGCAGCAAACTCTCCAACCGGTTTATGTTTTTTCAGGTACGGGGATTGAAAACGGAGTTAGTAAGAATTTCGTTGCTTATGTCCCAGCAATTAGCTCACAATATCAACGTTAATTTCCTATAGCGAACAAATTTATTATCTATTTTTATTTTTTGGATAAATTAACTATTCTTTTGAAGCAATTTTCTTTAGATCTAGGTCTTTTAGTGTTTTTTCTGAGACTTCGCCTGGCGCGTCCATGACCGAGGTAACTCCGCTAGAGTTTACTGGAAAGGCGACTACTTCCCTGATTGATTTTTCACCAGCAAAAACTGCACTCAACCTATCAAAACCGATGGCGATTCCTCCGTGAACTGGGGCACCATACTCATAAGCTTCGAGGATGTGCCCAAAATCTTTTTCGATCTCTTCCTCCGAGTAACCCATTATTTTAAATACTTGTCTTTGAGTCTCGGGGTTGTGAATTCGGATACTTCCCGAGGCTAGTTCTAGACCATTACAGACCAAGTCATACTGAAGAGAACCGATCTTATCGATTTCTTTTTCTTTAGTTAATTTTTCGAGGTCTTCTGGGTTTGGTGCAGTAAAAGGGTTGTGTGAAAAAGTCCAGCGCTTTTCCTCCTCGTTGTATTCAAACAAAGGAAAGTCTATTACAAAAGCAAAGGAGAGCTCTTCTTTATCTTCTTTATTTTTTCGCTCGTCAAATTTATCAGCTCCAAATTTTTTCTGTGCTTCTTTAAAAGAATATCTCGGAAAAGGCTTTTGCGTAATTTTTTTGCCAGAAGCTTCAGCGATCTCAGTCATCATCTTCTCAATCAAACCCAGCACATCTTCCCTTTCCACAAAAGCCATCTCAATGTCTACCTGAGTATGTTCAAATTGACGGTCCGCTCTCAAGTCCTCGTCACGAAACGCCCTCGAGAGCTGGAAGTAGCGATCAACTCCAGAAATCATCAATAGCTGTTTGTATTGCTGTGGTGATTGGGCCAAAGCGTAGAATTTTCCTTTTTGCAGTCTAGAGGGAACTAAAAAATCGCGCGCTCCCTCAGGGGTAGTTTTGCTCAAATAAGGTGTTTCAATCTCGATAAATTTTTCTTCAGTCAAAAAAGAACGAATTTGATTTGCTAAAGCAGATCTTTGCTTGAGATTTTTTTGCAGACGAGCTCGACGAAGGTCGATGTAACGGTAATGCAGTCTGGCAGCTTCATCGATATCGTAGCCCTCTCCTTCAATTGGGATTGGTAACTCCTTGGCTTTGCCAACCACCTCAATTTTTTCCGCCGCAAGCTCGATTTTCCCAGTCTTCAAGTCTTTGTTTAGGTTTGCCTCAGGTCGCAGCCCCACTTTTCCAGAAACCTTGATAACATCCTCAGTCGTTAGAGTGTTGGCCAAGGTATAAACTTCTTCGTTTTTTGGGGTGATTACAACTTGGAGCAGGCCACTAGAGTCTCGCAGATCAAAGAAAACAATTTTCCCGTGATCGCGGCGGGAATTGACCCAACCGTAAACTTCTACTGACTCATTAACTTTATCTAGTAAGTCGGAAATATAAATTCGCTTCGCTCTTTGTTTTTCGCTCATCTTAACTCCGAAAAATAAGTTCTTTTCATCCTAGAACAACATTCTATTCTAAAGTAAATTTATTGTCTAGCTTGGCTTTGAAAGTTCCAAGTCTTTGATTCTTGCTTCCAAAGTTTTTCTGCTGTTCCAATAATTTTCCCTTATGTTGTAGCACAAATCAACCAATTCACCCTTCTTTGGTGACTTACCCGCTAAATTAAATCCGACTGCCGTAAGCGTTTTTCCATTTTGATCAGATAAAATCATTTTTAGGTGTTGTGCTTCGGCTCCCATCAATTTTACTTCCCTAACTTCTAAATTTTTAGTTAAAAAAACCGCTTCAGGGTTACCGACCCCGAAGGGTTCAAATTCTTTGAGTATTTCTTCCAACCCAGGGTTGATCTGCGCTAGTGAGATCTCAATGTCAATTTTCAAAATAGGCACTAAGTCTTCTTCTTTCAATTCCTTTTCAGCAATTTCAACGAGATTCTTTCTGAAGGTTGGGATATTTTCCTCTTGGATAGAAAACCCCGCTGCCATCGGGTGTCCACCATGGGACTCGAGCAATTTTTTCTGTGTATTGAGCGCATTGGTAATATTGAAACCTGAGATCGAGCGAGCAGAGCCTTTGAAAACCTTTTCTCCTTTGCCAATTACCGCAGTTGGCCGGTGATAGGCTTCGACCAAGCGGGAGGCAACTAGTCCAACGACTCCTTCCGGGTAAGTTGCGGAGTCGATAACGATAAATTTGACTCCATTTTGATCTTTTTCATAAACAGCTTTTGCGTGTTCAAAAACTTCTTTGGTTTTTTCTTGTCTCTCTTTATTAGTTGTACCCAATTTGAGTGCTAGTTCCCTTGCCCTACCTTTATTTCTAGTCAAAAGCAATCGTAGCGAATCCATTGCCGAGTCAAGTCTCCCCATCGCGTTTAATCTTGGTGAAATGACGAAACCAACTTCATAAGTACCAACAACTTTGCCGATTGCCGCCTCTTCAAAAAGTGATTTCAACCCCAAACGCTCACTTTTCCCAAGTAATTTCAGACCGTTTTTCACAATAATTCGATTGTCTGAAACTAGAGGAACCATGTCAGAAATAGTTCCAAGTGTGGCAAGTTCTAAGTTTCGGTAAAATTGCTCATCTGTCTCTTTATCAAATGACTTTAGTAATTCTTCTGCAAGTCTAAAAGCAACTCCACTACCCGAAAGCTCCGTCGTATGAACCAGTGCGAAAGGTTTTGGTAAACGTTCCGCCGGTTGGTGGTGGTCAGTAATTATCAGATCAATTCCTAATTTTTTTGCTATCTCGGCCTGCTCTACCGCAGTGATACCACAGTCTACAGAAACCACAACTTTTGCTCCTTCTCTCGCGAGCGACTCCAATGCCTCTGAATGAAGCCCATAACCCTCAGCCTTTCTTGAAGGAATGTAGGGCATGACTTTCCCTCCTAGAAAATCGATCGTTTCCCATAGGATCGCTGAAGCAGTAACCCCATCGACATCGTAATCACCATAAATATAGATAAGTTCTTTGTTTTTTATTGCATTGTTTAATCGGCTGACTGCTTTTTCTAGGTGTGGGAAGAGTTGTGCGGCGGGAGTCAAAAGATTTAAGTGGGCATGAGAGAATTTTTTTATTTCAGAATTTTTTTGCAGACCTCGGTTGGCAAGCAGCTGCTCTCTCAGATCCTCAGAAATTTTTTCAGCAACGACCCAGCGTTTTTTCATTAGTGATGCGACCAGACAAATTTCCTTAGATCAATTTTGTTTTTTTTAAAACTGATTCCCTCGTTTTCCAAAAGTTTTCTCTGAATTCCTTCTCCCCCAAAAGCATAGCCACCCGCCAATGTTCCATCGGAATGAATAACTCGGTGACAGGGAATATTCTCTGGGTCTCTATTTTGGTGAAGCACTGCTCCAACAACTCTCGGGCCGGTCCCAATCAGCCTTGCCAGCTGACCATAAGTCGTGACTTTACCTTTTGGTATTTGGGAAACAACACTGTAGACTTCTTCTGGTTTCATTAGGCTTATCTTATGAAAAGAGTTTCTTAAAAGCAACAAGTTTTTGGACACTTTCTTGAGAGGGAATTTTTGGCAAGAAAAAAAGCGCCTTTTTTTGCGCTTAACTTTATATATTATAACATAGGTGGTTTCTAGTGTCAATTTTTTTCGTCTTCTCTTCGTTTTTTACTACTCTATCAATATTTAATTTATTTTCAGGAATTTTTTTGCAAAAGAGTCAGCTTCCATCTCTTGCTTCTGTGACTCTAATTTTGTCTGCGATTGCAGTATTGCATTACGGTGTTTAAGAATGACGTGACCAACCTCATGTAAGATTGTGTAGCGAATTTGCTTTTCTGATTCGCCAAAAAGATCGTCGCTGAGAAAGATCAACTGTTTCCCTTGGAGCTCCTCTCCGGTCAATACAAAACCCCAAGCATCTTCAAAACTAGAAACAAACCAGACATTTTTTGTTACAAAGTCTACGACCTCATCAGGCAGCAGCTGTAGGGCTTCAATGACAAACCGCTTTGTGACTCTTTTACCAACTAGTCTAGCTCCAAATTTTTCTTCGATTTCGACTTTTGTATAGCTCATTTTGCAAAAATATACTACATCCACTCATTTTAGGCTAGACTACTGTGCTAAAATCAATTGAAGCAAGGAATTGGAGGGACCCATGAGTTCTGACCTACCCCCCAACCGCTACGCAGACCTACCTATCGATCCTTATGAGGAGGCACGTGGGGTTCTGCTAGATTTGATTCAGAACCATCTCATCCAAGGGAAAAAGTGGCGCGCTCCTCAAGCTGGCATTAGCCATCACCTACTTCCAGGTCAAGAAAACGTCGACTGTGAAGGTGCTGTGATTAAATTTGAGATAAACGAAACCACAAAGCGAGTAGATTTCTACTGCAGGGAGTGTGACAAGAATCTCACGATAGATTTTGAGACAATTGGAGTAAAATAAGAGAGACGATTAAAGGTTTTCAAACCCGTTCAGATTAACTTGGACGGGTTTTTTTTACCAACCTCCGCCCCCACCTCCCCCTCCACCACCTCCAGCTCCACCACCAGAAAAACCGCTGCTTGAGCTCATTGAACTACTAAAAGAACTCGCGAAGGAATTCATACTTGAGCTAAAGTTCGAAGCGTTAAACGCGGCTGCTCCCACATACCAATTTGGTTGCGGTGGCTCAACTCCTAAACTCTCAAATGCTTTGGTGAATTTCTCTGTCTGTCCAAATAAAATAGCGTAAGGCAAAATTTCATTGAACATATTTTTTCTTTCAAAAAATTGTTGGCGATATTTTTCTGCTTTTGAAATGAATAGCTTGTATCCTTGAATCCGCCGTTTCAATTCATGTCCTTGAGCGGTACGTGCTGACATATTGTAACCAAACCAAACTAAACTCGCTCCAGCGGCAATTACACCAAACAAAATCGCTAGTCCATGCGAAACTTGAAAATGACCAATGGAAAAGACAGCAACAACAATTACTATAACTCCTAAACTAGTGTAAGTAGCTCGGGTTTTGGTTGGATTGTTTCTAAATAATTTTTGCTCAACCATCTGTGTACTGAGACTATCTTTTGCGCTCTTAACGTCTTGATAGAAACTTTTTTTCAAACTTGTGACACTCACCACGTCGTTTTTTTCAAAAATCCCACCAATCAATTTGGCTTCAAAGTCTTTTAAGTCATTCCAGGGTTTATCTTGTTTGATAAAATCATAATCTTTAGTTTTAAAAAGCCCTGCTTCTTTCTCACTAATCTTCAAGTAGCCTCTAACTGCTAGGTTGATAATGGTCGCTGACATAGCCGAGGATTTGAAATCTTCATTCAAAATCATTCCCATTTCTCCCGGTAATAGTTTTTCGGGTGGATCGAATTCAACAACAATTGTGTCGTGTCCACCTACAGGTTTGACTTCATCTTTCGCGTTTGGATCATTAAGAAAGGCTGATTTGAACCAATGGTCACGGCCTTTTTTCCACCAGAGGAAAAACATTAGTGCAAAGACCGGAACAAAAATTCCCAAGAAGATTTCAGCATCGATTGAGTCCACTAATGGAGGGGCTTTACCTTCGATTACTGGGACACTACCTTTTTTCAAACCCGCAACCAGGGTCAAACCTTCACCTGATTGCAATGTTTGTGCACTTGTAAAAGTCGCAGTGGAACCTTCAAGGGAACTAGTACAATTTTCTTGTGATCCACTTGGTCCTTCGTAACAGGTTATTTTTTGCAGAGATCCGTCGGAGGCTTTAAGATTTGCACTTGCCTGATTTATTGGAACCGTCCAATAATTTCCTGTCACATTCCAATAAAGCTCGTCATGATCGGAAAAAGAGTTAAGTGCCCCAATCGCAGTGTAATCAATCTCGTAGCTATGCTGCCCAGTGATTGTTTTGTTAGGATCGCCAATTTTTATCCTGAAAAAATTATCTTGATAGGATTTGCTGTATGAAACATTGCCGCTATCCAAGGAAATTTTTTTAATAGTATAGCTGATGTAGTGTTTTTTATTGTCAGTTGAGCTCTTTTTATAAACTAAGTCTCGATAAATCCCGTGCTTTTCTACCCCACTGAAATCAACGTTAATTGTTTCTTTTACAGAAACAGTGCCATCTTGATTGATTACAACATCACTTTTGAACGTATCAATTTGCCAAGATTCTTGAGCAAAGACAGTTGAGTTGGGAATCAAAAAGAGAGCAAAAAGGATTAGTGTATAAAACTTCTTCATTGAAAACTAATAAAAGCAACGATAATCCCGATGAAAATCAAAATTGGGGTTACTAGTAGCTGAAGACTGTAGAAAAATGCTCCTTCCAAATTTTCGTGGTAGCGATCCCGGATACTAACAAAAACTCCGTAGCAAAAATTGATCACTGAAACTAGGAATAAAAGTGCCAGAATCAAAGCAAAAAGCGTCCTACTGGTCACTTGAAAGTTTGCCAATATTTCGCTAGCTGCCTTTCCAAAGAAAAGAAGTGCAGCGAAAAATATTGCGTAAATAAAACCACCAAAGAAAGAAGTAAGCTTGGCGATAGCCATTTGTTTTATTTTAACTCAAGTTTGGAGATATTTCACCAGTTTTTAAGGTTTTCTTTTTCCGCTGCGTCCCTCGACGAAGTTCTGCCAGGTGACCAAAAGTGGAGCGGCGTTGAAGATAGATGAATAGGTACCTGAGATTATACCTATTAATAAGGCAGCGACAAACCAGCGGACTGACTCTCCACCAAAAAGCAGAAGCGCGAGCAAAACTAACACCACCGTTAGTGAAGTGTTTAAGGACCTACCAAGTGTCTGCATTATCGAGGATTGAACGGTATCTTCAAAGTTCGTACTCGTTCCTTTGTTAAGATTCTCGCGGACACGATCGAAGACCACAATCGTATCGTGAACAGAAAAACCAATGACAGTGAGCACCGCGGTCACAAATAAGGCGTCAATCTCAACTGCAAAGAAATGCCCCAAGATTGCAAAAATTCCAAATAATACCAGTACATCGTGAAGCAGAGCAACAATGGCACTTACCCCAAATCGCCAACTACTGGCAGGTTTTGGGACTCTACGAAAAGCATAGGCAATATAGAAAACAATTAAAATTGAAGCTATCACTACTGCTATCAAAGCTTTACGGAGCAACTCTTCTCCGATTGTTGGGCCAATTGTTTCTTTTCTCAGAGTTGTGATCTTTGGATCTTTCAATTTCAGGGCGAGAGTCAAATCAGACACTTGAGCGTCATTGAGAGGATTGGTACGAATCAGATAAGTCTTTTCCCCAGTTGTTTGGATCGAAGTTTGCTCGACTTGAAGGTTCTTGGTTTTGGCAATAGTAACGATCTGCCCTTTATCGATGTTTTGAGTGAATTTTATCTCCAAGAGAGTCCCACCTTTGAAATCAGGACTCAGCGGAAGCCCCCAAAGGACCAGAGCGATCAACCCCGGGATGATCACTGCCAAAGAGATTGCGTAAAATATTCTTCGATTTTTAACTATGTTTAACATTTAGTTTTCTATAAATTCTTTCAGATCTTTACTAATTTGCTCTTCAATTTCTAAAACAGCTACCTCAACTATATTTTCCAAATTCTCTATTCTTTCGTGTAAAAACAGCAGATATTTCTCATCGCTTTCAGAAACAAGCATTTCTAAGAAAATTTTCTTGTCTTCTTCTTCTAAATAATCCAGAACCCGATTAAGAAGTTTCTGATGATAAAGCAGACTAGCTAGCTCAGTCAACTTTTCCTTCTCTTTTTTTGATAGTTCTAAACTTTGTATCTCTACCAAA
>DATIHF010000011.1:0-8536 GCA_035480955.1 Saccharimonadales bacterium (SeqCode)
AAAATTACCTCTTCCAAAGCTAAACTTTCAGACTTTTCCTTCGATCTCTCCGCTATCTCATAGTTATTGACAATTAGCTTCAATTATGGTACTATTTACCTCTTCAGTCAGCGTGGGCTGACTTTTCAATTGGAGGGGATAAGATCATGCACCGGACAAGTATTGTCCTGGTAGCCTCGTTGCTGATGATCGGTTTGGTCATCGGATTCGTGGGGCTTGGTAAGGTCGCTGCTAGCGACAAAGACGTCAACGGCGACCTTAATTCCAATTGCCACACCGGTTCGAAATACCGTGGGGCAGGCGGGAACGATAAGGGCGAACAGTGCCAAACCGCTCAGTCAACGCAGACTGCGGTTAGGCGCACGATGACGCCGCAGGTAACGAAGACGGCGGTTGTGACGAAGACGGTCAGTGGGACACGGACTTCGGTTCCGAGAACCACGACACCGGCGGTTACGAGAACCGCGGCAGTAACGAAAACTGCTGTGGTGACAAAGACAGTTGGGGTGACGCGGACGGCGACAAATGTGGTAAATACCCAGACGCCGACGAACACCGCGACGCCAACGTCCACAAACACGTCAGTGCCGACTGAGACGAACACTGCAACGGCAACGTCGACTAGTGCGACCCTGACGGCGACGAACACGGCAACCAATACCGAGACGGCAACGTCAACGTCCACGTCCACGTCTACGTCAGTTCCTTCGTCAACAGCGACGAGAACCGCGACGGCGACAAACACGGTGGTTGCAACGACAACGGTTACTGTCCACACCGCGACGCCGACGTCAGTTCATACGGCAACGCCGACGACAGTCTTGCACAGCCCGACGTCGACGCCAACGCGGATGACGAGCGTGGGGACACCGGACATCAGGAAGCCGGTGGTAACGACACCGAAAGCGCCGGTTAAGCTCTTGCCAAGCACTGGCACCGGTGGGGATCATGGAGACGGGTCAACGAGGAAGACGGTCGCAGCAAAAATCGCCATCGTCTTCGCGTATGCCCTCACACTAGGTTACGTGGTCTTCCCCAGGAAGTACCGCCAGTAACGATCGCAGTACTCATCTTGGCCCCGCCTGTTTGGATCACAAATCCAGCAGGCGGGGCTATCTATTTTTACTTTCTTTTTTTGAAAATTAAAAAGGCAGCAACGCCTGCTCCCAGAAGAGCCAAACCAGTAAGGATGCCCAGAATTGCAGGATTAAATCCACTTGCTTTGCTTTCGCTACTATTGGTTGAGGACTTAGCTGGAGTTTTAGGAGCATTTTGATCACTTGAGACCTGTACTACTGCGTCTGAATAAATACCGTTTTTATCTTCAACTCTCAAGATTGGAAAATAAGAGTAAGCATAAGGTTGGGAAAAATCAAACTTGTGGCTGACCTTTTTCCCGGTTTCCAGTTTCGATCCATCAGCAAAATCCCAAGAGTAGCTTTTGATATTTCCAGTAGAACTTCCTGCATCAAAATAAGTAGTTGAATTTTTGTCGACCGAGAGCGGCTGATTAAAAGGATCAGTGACAGTGGTGCCGTTGACTTTTACGACTGCTTTCGGAGTAGTGTAGTCTTTGGTCGGAATGATATTAATTTGGATAGTTTCTAAATCGATTGGGTCAGAAGTGGTGGGGTCGTGGGCGCGGAGCTTGGCTATATAACTGCCGGTTTTGGAGTATTTATGAGTTCCACTGACTCCCTGGGCAGTGCCACCGTCGCCAAATTCCCAGAATAAATTTCCAGCTGGAACACAAGTTTCACAGCCTTGGCCTTCCCCAATTTTAAAAGGCGCTTGATCCACCTGAATTGTAAAAGTAGCGTTTTGATTGACGACCACAGGCTCAGCGGAGAGCGCATTGGCAATTTTAAAGAGAACACTTCCCGAAGTGGCTGGGTTGCCTAGAGTCAAAACTCCATTAATTTTTACATACGGAGGGCCCAGGTGAGCTTGTGCTGTTTGGGTAAAGAAAAGGAGTAGAAGTGGCAAAAATAGAAGTAATCTCTTCATCGGTTGAGATATTATACCATCGCTACATTGACAACTTTCGGCTTTGACGCTACGATAAAACAGACATGGCCGAAGGCAAACCCAAGAAAATATTAGTAGTGGATGACGAGGACTCAGTGCGCGAGATTTATCGCCACGAATTTCTCAACAACGGCTACACTGTGATAGTCGCCGCTGATGGGGAAGAAGGTCTTCTCAAAGCCGGTGAAGATTCTCCTGACATGATCCTTTTGGATATCATGCTTCCGAAGATGAGTGGAATAGAGGTCCTCCGTGCGCTAAAAGAAAATGAATTGACGAAAAAAACTCCTGTGTTGCTACTGACGAATCTAGGTGAGGAAACTATCATCAAAGAAGGTTTTGAGCTTGGAGCAGACGGCTACCTCCTCAAAGTTTCTTACACACCCTCTCAAGTAGTTGACGAAGTCAAAAAGTTTTTTGAAGGCGCTTCCTAAACTCTTTAAATCCTCCCTTGTTTCAGCTAAAATCGATTTCTCAGATGATAACTAAATCTTTAGTGGAAAAAAGTTTACGTAAAGTGGACGACCCAGAACTTGGGATTAATATCGTTGACCTAGGTTTGATTTATAATATTAAAGTGGTCAAAAACGATGTTTTTATTCTAATGACTTTGACTTTTCCCGGTTGTCCTCTCGGTAGTACCATCAAAAAAGAAATTGACGAAAAAGTGGGCTCTCTTGCAGGGATTGGAAAAATTAATCTGGAAATAACTTTCAACCCTCCCTGGGATTTATCTAAAATTAATCCAGAAGCAAAAGCCGAGTTGGGGATGGTCTGATGATTAATCTAGTTGACCTACTAGTTCTAATTCTAATAATTTTCTTGATTTGGCAGGGTTACAAGGTTGGACTAGTCGCCGGGCTGCTCAATCTTTTAGTAACAGTGGCTTCTTTTTTCCTTGCTCTTAATATTTACCCTTTTGTGGCTGATTTTTTAGCAAAGACCTTTTCAATGGATCAAAACATCGCTCGGGTTTTTGCTTTTTTAGCGACCCTGGTCACTCTGGAGATCTCAATTAACTTTTTCGCCACTTATTTTTACGGAAAGATCGCCCCCTACTATCGCCGAAGTAAGCCTGTTGCCAAACTCGACCATTACTTGGGAATAATTCCCTCGCTCGCGATTGGAATTTTCTTTATTCTGATCCTTCAACTCATGCTCCTAACCCTTCCGGTCAAAGCTTGGTTGCGCGACCCTATCTCAGAGTCTTGGTGGGGGAGAAATGTAGTTTATAAGACTTTGCCGCTTGTCCCAACAATCGAAAAAACTCTCAATCAACTCCCGTATAAAAGTTTGATCTACATTGTAACCCCACAAAGCCCGACAAGCGAGGCTTCACAGAATCTCAACATTCCTCCTGGAATCAAACTTTCACAAGACCCAGAAGACGAGAAAGGCATGTGGGAACTAATTAATAAAGAAAGAAAAGCGGTTGGTCTCAAACAAGTAAGTTTTGACAACAATCTTCGTGACGTTGGCCGAGCCCACTGCTCAGATATGTTTAAACGAAGTTACTTCTCTCACTACACACCAGAGGGAAAGTCTCCTTTTGACCGAATGGATGAAGCAGGAATAGACTATTTAGCTGCCGGAGAAAATCTCGCTTACGCGCCAAGTTTAGCCTTGGCCCATCAAGGTTTGATGAATTCACCCGGGCACCGAGAAAATATTTTGAGAAGTAGTTTTGGGAAAGTAGGAGTTGGGGTAATCGATGGGGGATTTTACGGGAAAATGTTTTGCCAGGAATTCACTAACTGATGATATAATGTCTCAGAAGTCTAGTTCAGGCAGAACTTAACTAGAAAGAACTTTTAAATCGAGCTGAAGGATCTTTTGGGTCCATAGCTCAGCGGTTAGAGCACCACTCTTATAACTTGCTTTGAGCATCGATCATGGATCGGTAGCTCAGCGGTTAGAGCACCACTCTTATAAAGTGGGGGTCGATGGTTCAAATCCATCCCGATCCACCAAAGCCTTAATTGGTTGATAACTGTGGGTGCTTAGAGCAAGTTAATGAGCAATCTGTAATCTTGCGATTATAAAGTGGGGGTCCTTGGTTCGAATCCAAGTGGACCCACCATAAGCCTTAACTGGCTTGATTATTGTGGGTTCTGCCTAGACTTCAATAAAATGAAACTTCTTTATGCGCTCGTTTGTGATCAGGCTTTTCTCTCAATTGATCGAAAGGTCAATATCATTGGCGTTTTCGAAACGATCAATGCAGCTGCTTTTCCAGTCAACCATCCGAAATTTACTTTAGTTGGAAGTATCGCTCCTTCGAAAGAAAAGTTTAAAATGGCTATTGATATCGTCTCCGACGAAGGCAACACTTCAATTTTGCGGGATTTACAGGAGCGAGATGTTGTTTTACCTCCAAACAACGAGGGAAAGAATTTCAATTTTATTATCGAAATTCTCAATACAGTTTTTCCTAAGTCTGGATTTTATTCAGTGAAAATTCTTTTGGATGGGGAAGCTGTTTCAATATTGAAACTTGGATTAGCTCAAACAGAAGAAGTCAAAAAACCTAACTAATAATTCAGCCTCTTTCCTTATCGTAACATCTAAAGACAACCCCAAACCAGACTGTTTTTAAGTTGCTAGTGTCATTAAAATAAAACCTCGGTAGGGGCAGCTATCAGGAGGGAGCACTCAATGACTGTAGTAAGCAGCACTTACGAGTTGTTGTCAGCAGAAGAAGTGGCTGAAATCCTTCAGATTCGGCCTTCCCAGGTCCTCAAACTCTTTAAATTGAGGACATTGAAAGAAGCTCTACTAGTAAGGCCATTCTGGATGTATCGGAAGGATCTGGAGATTGCGATGAAGGAGGGGATCCAACTTCCACTGCCGATTCACAATTTCTAGGTTAGGTGAGGGATCAGGGTCAAGGCATTGCCGGGGCCCTTTTCTCGAGGAGAGCTTTTTCGGTATAGTTAAAGAGTGCTACTAATCCCTGTCCTAATAATTCTTGCCTTTCTCCCTTCAATCTTTTGGTTCTTTGTTTTCCTTCATGAAGAAAAATTTGATCCAATCCCCAAAAAACTAATTTTCAAAATGTTTATCTTGGGAGGAATAAGCGGGTTGGTAGCCGCAATTTTCGAGTTGTTACTAATATTTTTATTCCCCAAAGGCACGAGCGAATATTTCAACCAAATCGGTCCCAAAAGCATTACTGACAGCCTTGCTTTTTGGATGATATTGGCTACAGTTATCTTTGCCGCAATCGAAGAAATACTCAAGATTTATGTAGTTAAATGGTTTGCTTACGACAAGCTAGAATTCAATCAAGTAGTTGACGGAGCGATCCTAGGGGTAAGTGCAGGTTTGGGTTTTGCAACACTGGAAAACCTTGGCTATTTCACTGGGACTTTGCTGACCACTGGAATAGTCGGGCTTTTCCTTGTCTTTATCGTGCGGTTTCTTGCCTCAACGCTTCTTCATGCATTGACCACAGGAATCTCCGGTTACTATCTTGGAAAAGCAAAATTTTCAACCAAAAAGTTTGTTTTTAAAGAGGGTTTGATCGCCGCGATTTTGATCCACGCTACCTTTAATATTCTGATTCTTACTGGATCACTAGTTGGCTTATTGCTGGATATTTTCCTGCTAATTAGCGTATTTATCTTTTTGATGAGAAAAATGGAAAGCTCAGAGGCACAAACAATTTGGAAATTAGTTTACTTTAGAAGAACAAAATCAGCCCCTTCAACACAAATTTAAAGCTCTTCAAGTTTGACTGGCTCTTCCAAGTTACTTTGGATCAAATTTAGGTATTTTTCAGTTGTTGCCAATCTTTTGTGACCGGCAAGTTTACTGACTAGAACCAAAGAAGTCCCACTCATTAGATGATGGGCGACAAAGGTGTGGCGCAAATCATTGACCTTAGCATCTTTAATGCCAGCAAGTCGGAAATAGCGATCGATTGCAGTTCGGATATTTCGTACGAGTAGGGGACGACCAGTTTTGGTAATAAACAGTGTGTCTTCTTTAGAATTTGGACGAGTCTCAAGGTATTTCTTTAAAGCAGTTTCAGAAGCTTTGTTGAGGGGTACGTTTCTCTCGGGGTAACTTTCTCCAGCAGGTACATGCAGCTCTCCACCTTTTCCGTTTTCGCTAAAGCGAACATCAGTCTGCTTGAGCTTAGCGAGTTCGCCAATGCGAATCCCAGTTTGCAAAAGCAGCTCAATAATTGCCGAAATCCGAACATCATCGCGGGCGGCGTCTCGGAGAGCACGATACTCCATTTTTGAAAGAATCCTTGGCGGTTTCATTTCAAATTTAGGGTGTTCAAGCAAAGCAGCTGGATCATCAGTGACGAATTCGTTTACTTTCAAAAAGCGGAAAAAGGTTTTAGTTGAATTAGTCTTTCTAGAAATACTTTTGGGTGTATAGCCTTCCTTTACAAGCTTGGCCATGAAAGCCTGCAGATCACCAGTTGAAATCTCGTGAACTTGATTTTTCTTCAAAGCTTCAAGAAAATCGGCGAGTTGTTCGATATCTTTTCCGTACGCCAATACAGTCGCGCTTGAGCGACCTTGAGATTTGAGGTGATCAACAAATTTTGAGTGGGCTTCCCGCACTTTTACCATAATTTTTGTACTAGGCAATAGTCTATAGTCTTAAGTTTAACAGCTATTTAAATTGGTGTCAAGACACTATGGGACGTTTTATCGCCTTTGTTTCGGGAAATTCTCCCCTAGCCTTTTTAAGGTATAATTTAAACTATGAGGAAAATCATTTCTCTGATAACTATCGCAGCCTTAGTTTTAATTAACTTCAACCTCTTGAAGGCTTCATTTGAGACTTCCCAGAAACTATCCGGACTAAATGTTGAGGAGGCTAAAGTAAAAGATTTGCAAACTAAGAATGACCAGCTTAGTAAAGAATTAGCCAAGGAGAGCTCAGATTACTTTATCGAACAAGAAGCCAGAAATCTGCTAGGTTATGGTCGGGCAGGGGAAACCTCTATCGTGATGGAGAGTTCTGAGATCAAAAAACAAACAGAGCAAAAAAGTACACCGGAAAAATCAAATCTAGAAAAATGGGTAGACTTAGTCAAGTTTTAGGCTGATTGGTTTGATTCCTCGATAAATTTGCACTGAAGCGCTCTGAACATTGCCGGAAGAGTCCTCTGCGGTAGCTTTAATAACGTGATTACCGGCTGAAACTCCGGACAAATCCCAAGTGTATTCATAAGGAGATTCGGACAACTTCGCGACTGTTTTACCATCTATTTCCAAAGTTACTTTACTTACCGCTCCTTCATCATTCGCGGAAAGACTAATTTTATAGTTTGAGCCAGCGATATAAGCGTTGTCTTGTGGAGTATTGAACTCAACAGTTGGTGCCAGAGAATCGTTTTTTACAGACTTCTCAGATGTTTGGGCACCAACACTCTGGTCCCTCTGGATTGTAACCTGAAGAACGGTCAGAGGAATGGCCAACATGATAAATAAAGCTACAAAAATAGAGATCAAATCTTTGTTGGTGTAGGGAGGGTTGATGACTCGACGAACGTGGGGGATCATGGCTATTTTATCGAAACCTCGCCGCTAAAAGGAACTTCTTTAGAATCAGCTTTCAAAACCATTTTCCAAGTTCCCTGTGAGACAGGTGAAGCAGCGTAGATTAGGCTGTAGGTTTGATTGGGATTTGGAGAGATGATACTGACCTTTCCGGAGGGGTCGTAAAGCCAGATTTTAATCGAAGAATTTTTATTGGCCCAGGTAACACTTCCAGAGAGAAAGCACTGGGAGTTCCCATCAAACTTCAACAAGTAAACAGTATCTGAGGTTTTGCTGGCAATTCCGGAAAGCTGCTTTGTTTTTGTGGCATTACAGCCAGTTTGAGAGGAGAGGAGATTACTCGAGAGTGCGACAATACTGATCCCAATTATTAAAAAAATAAAAAGAGTCACAAAAATAATGAAAAAACTATTGAAGTGGAGAGGGTCGCGAACAGATTTTTTAAATAAGGCAATCAGATCCATGGCAGTATTTTTATGTTAACTCCGAACCTAGACTAAAGTCAACCAAAATAGATCGTCCGAATTTGACTCGAAGCTAACTCTATGCTACTATTCCAAAGTTCGCCGCGGGTGGGGGGTATAGAATCCCGCGAGGCTCATAATCTCGCTTAAGCCGGTGCGAATCCGGCACCCGCAACCAACACAAGCCGTTCCGAAAGGAGCGGTTTGTGCGTTTTTAGAACCATTGTTATATAATCGTCGAGAATATTTTGGCTGCGTAGCTCAGTGGTAGAGCAGCGGACTCATAAGCCGTTGGTCGTTGGTTCAAATCCAACCGCAGCCACCAAGGTGATATTATCTAATCACACAGATGCAATTGCTTCTCCTAATTATCTTACTTACTTTTTCAGCTTTCTTTGCCGGAACTGAAACTGCAATTCTCTCCCTTAGTCGAGGAAAAATTCGTTCGCTTTTTGAGCAAAAAAAGCCTGGTGCTGCCGCTTTATACAAAATTCGCCAAAACCCTCATCGCATTTTGAT
>DATIHF010000012.1:0-10669 GCA_035480955.1 Saccharimonadales bacterium (SeqCode)
GGTCCACCAAACGAGGACTTGAAAAGGTCCATCAAGAAGCACTTTAAAAACTGAAAAGAAGCAAATTCACCCCAAAGCGTCTGCAAGAAGTTCATTCGCTTGTAGAGTTTGGGGTGAAGTCAAAAATCTAATTAAGGTATACAGTGGATGCCTTGGACCTTTTGGCCTAAGAAGGACGTGGTAGGCTGCGATAAGCCTCGGGTAGCTGTCAACAAGCGTTAATCCGGGGATTTCCGAATGAGGCAACTTTTCTTTGAGAAATTCAAAGAAACTCTTATCTGAATATATAGGATAAGTTGTGGTAAGCGCCCGAACTGAAACATCTAAGTAAGGCGAGTAGGAGAAAACAATAGTGATTCCCTAAGTAGCGGTGAGCGAAATGGGAAGAGCCCAAACCCTCGATTCGTCGAGGGGGTTATAGGATCTGACTGTCTTTAATGACAAATGAGTTAGAAAGCTAAGCTTAGCAGAAGGATTTGGAATAATCCGCCATAGAAGGTGATAGCCCTGTAAGCGAAAAGCAAAGTCTCTAGTCAGACACCTGAGTACCGCGGAGCACGTGGGATTCTGCGGGAATTTGCCAGAACCATCTGGTAAGGCTAAATACCAAAAGGTACCGATAGTGAACTAGTACCGTGAGGGAAAGGTGAAAAGCACCCCGGTGAGGGGAATGAAAGAGTCTCTGAAACTGTATACTAACAAGCAGTCGGAGCCTAGACTTGTTCTGGGTGACGGCGTGCCTATTGAAGAATGATCCGGCGAGTTATCTTGTGTCGCAAGTTTAACCACTGAAAGGTGGGGAGGCGTAGTGAAAGCGAGCCCTAACTGGGCGATTAGCGTCATAAGATAGACCCGAAACCTGGTGAGCTAACCATGACCAGGGTGAACTTCGAGTAATATCGAGGGGAGGCCCGCACCCGTGTACGCTGCAAAGTGCTGGGATGAGTTGTGGTTAGAGGTAATATGCCTATCGAACCAGGAGATAGCTGGTTCTCCCCGAAATGTATCTAGGTACAGCCTATAAATTAAGCTTTGTGGGGTAGAGCACTGGATGGGTTGTTGGGCCTCACGGCCTGACACCTAACCAAACTCCGAATACGCAAAGTGTTTGTTATAGAGTGAGACTACTCGGGCTAAGCCGAGTGGTCGAAAGGGAAACAGCCCAGACCGTCAGTTAAGGTCCCAAAATTCAAGCTCAGTGTGAAAGGTAGTGTTTTTCCTTAGACAACCAGGAGGTTGGCTCAGAGGCAGCCATCCTTTAAAGAGTGCGTAACAGCTCACTGTTTGATGGAAAGATGCGCCGACAATGTAACGGGGCTCAAGCTTGATACCGAAGCTACGGCTTTACCGCAAGGTAAGGGGTAGGGGAGCGTTCTGTGCGCCTTGAAGGTCAATTGTAAAGTTGGCTGGAGTACACAGAAGTGAGAATGCCGGAATGAGTAGCGTAATTGGGGTGAAAACCCCCAACACCGAAAGCCTAAGGTTTCCTGGGCAACGTCAATCGTCCCAGGGTTAGTCGGTCCTAAGTCGAGGCCACAATTGGCGTAGGCGATGGACAAGCCGTTTATATTCGGCTACAAGGTTGTCTCAATCAAGACACAAAGGGTTAACATAAGTGGAAGTCTCTAGTGCAGTTCTGCAATTGTACTTAAGTACCAAGGAAGTAACGACTGGCAAATCCGTTGTTATGTTTATTTGAGGTACGAATAGCCTTGCAAATCGTAAGAAGCGTAGGGTTAGAAAACTTTCAGTTATCAAGAAAATGCTCGTTGTGGAGGACAATTTTACCGTACCGCAAACCGACACTGGTGGGCAGGTCGAGTAGACCAAGGTGAACGGGAAAACTATCTTCAAGGAACTCGGCAAAAAAGCTCGACGTATCTTTGGAAGATGTCGTACCTATCGCAAGGTAGGTTGCAATTAAAGTCTCTCAAGCGACTGTTTAACAAAAACACAGGGCTCTGCAAACCTGAAAGGGGAAGTATAGGGCCTGAGACCTGACCAGTGCCGTAAGGTTAAGGAAGGCTGTTCACGCGGCCAACTGAAGCCCCGGTAAACGTCCGCAGTAACTATAACTGTGCTAAGGTAGCGAAATTCCTTGTCGGGTAAGTTCCGACCCGCACGAAAGGTTGAACGACTTGAGAACTGTCTCGAAGATAGACCCGGCGAAATTGAAGTGGCTGTGAAGATGCGGCCTCGGTATGCAAGGACAAAAAGACCCCGTGGAGCTTTACTACAACTTGGCCCTGCATTAGATTTGAAACTGTGTAGCATAGGTGGGAGCTTAGGCGACAGTGAAATACCACCCTTTTTCAAATTTGATGCTAACTCTGATCCGTTGATCCGGACAGACGACAAGGTCTGGTGGGTAGTTTGACTGGGGCGGTCGCCTGAAAAAAGGTAACTCAGGCGCCCAAAGGTTCTCTAACTACGGATGGAAATCGTAGTGATAGCGCAAAAGCAAAAGAGAGCTTGACTGTGAGGCCTACAAGCCGAGCAGGTACGAAAGTAGGGTTTAGTGATCCTCCGTGCCCCGTATGGAAGGGCCGGAGCTTAACGGATAAAAGCTACCCCGGGGATAACAGGCTAATGGTGTCCAAGAGTTCACATCGACGACACCGTTTGGCACCTCGATGTCGGCTCGTCTTATCCTGGGGAGGTAGTACTCCCCAAGGGTTGGGCTGTTCGCCCATTAAAAAGGTACGCGAGCTGGGTTCAGAACGTCGTGAGACAGTTCGGTCTCTATCCGGCATACCCGTTGGATTCTTGAAGGGAGTTGCTCCTAGTACGAGAGGACCGGAGCGAACCAGCCTCTAGTGTGTCAGTTGTCGCAGCCGCGGCAGTGCTGAGTAGCTACGCTGGGATGGGATAAGCGCTGAAAGCATCTAAGTGCGAAGCTCGCCCTAAGATTAGGAATCCCTAAGAACTGTGGAAGACTACCACGTTGATAGGCAGCAAGTGTAAGATCCGTAAGGATTTCAGCTAAGCTGTACTAATAGTTCGTTTGTGATTTTTGTAAAGTTTGCCTTCGGGCGGACACGCTTCTTTTCAGTTTCTAGAGTGTTTCAAGCAAATGCTCTTGGATCAGGGTTAAATTTAGCCTTGTTCCAAGGTCGTTTGAGCGGGGTGGCTCTACCTCTTACCGTTCCGAACAGAGTCGTAAAACGCCCCAGCGCTGATGATACTGCAGCTTCTCAGCTGTGGGAACCTAGGTCACGACCTTATATTTGAAAAGACCCATCGCAAGGTGGGTTTTTTCTTTTCCTCTTGCGGATTCAGTTGAATCTGCTACAATAGCCTCACTCCGAATCTCGGAGAATCCAAACTCACGAAAGGTATTTTTATGTCCGAAACCCAAACTGCTACCAAAGTCTCCAAGATGGAGGAGCTCTTAGCAAAGTCTGAATTCTTACCCAAAAAATTAACTCGAGGCCAGGTCGTTGACGGCATTGTCGTTTCCAAAAGCCGTGACGGGATGCTGGTTGATATTTCCGCTAAAGCTGAAGCCGTGATCTCCGGCAAAGATCTGCCACTCGATTACGACAATATTAAAGTTGGCGATACCGTCTCTGCCGTTGTGATCTCTTCCGAAGGCGAGTCAGGGCAGGCGATGCTGTCGATGCGCAAAGTCGGTGGCGAGCTGCGTTGGAAACAGCTTAACGAAAAAATGAATTCTGGCGAGTCAGTCGAAGTCAAAGGAATCGAAGCCAACCGTGGTGGTCTGATCGTTGAAACCGATGGTCTGCGGGGGTTTATCCCTTCGTCCCACTTACTTTCTGGAGCAAACGGCAGTATTGGCAAAACTATTGAGGTCAAAGTAATCGAAGTTGATAAGAAAATGAACCGCTTGGTTTTTTCCGAAAGAGAAGCCCATCCTGAAGAAGCTAAATTGCCAAAAATGGAACTGACCTTTAAAGAAGGCGATGAGTTGGACGGAAAGGTGAGCAAAGTTCTCGCTTTTGGTATTTTAGTTAGTTTGCCTGGGGAAGTTGAAGGGTTGGTACACATCAGTGAAATTTCCTGGGATCGAGTCGAAAAAATCGAGTCAATGTTCAAAGTTGCCGACAGTGTCAAGGTCAAAGTCATCAGTATTGATCCTTACTCTGGTAAAGTAAATCTCTCAATTAAAAAACTGCAAAGCGATCCTTGGAAAGAAGCCGCGAAAAAATACCCAGTTGGCAAAGACATCGAAGCGGAGATTTCTCGAACCAGCAGTTACGGAGCTTTTGTCCAACTTGAACAGGGTATCGAAGGGTTGATTCACTCTTCCAAAATTCCCTACGGACGAAAACTCGAAGTCGGCGAAAAGGTGAAAATCAGTATCGATCTTTTCAACCCTGACCAACACCGGGTTGCCCTGCGTCTCGCTGGAGAAGAACAACCAGAAGAAGAACCCAAGAAAAAAACTAAGAAAACCAAGAAGTTAGAAGGTTAAAATGTCGCGCAAAATTAACGAGAAATTCACAGAAAGAGCCAAACGAGCGCTTTTTCTAGCCGCTCGCGAAGCCAAAAATTTCCGCTCCCCCTTGATTGACACAGAACACATTCTGCTGGGAATACTTGCTGACAATTCCTCTGGTGCTTCGCGGATCCTGGCATCTTACCAGCTCGATATTGGCCGAGTTCGGGAAACTGTTTTGGCAAGTTCTGACCCCAAAGCGATTGAAGGAGAAACAGGGGCTTTCACTGAAGCGGCTCAAGAAGCAATTGCCAGCTCCGCTCTGCAAGCTTATTTGCAGGGCAACAGTTTTGTTGGCACCGAACACCTTTTGGCTGGCCTGTCGAAAACTACCTCAGGACTAGCTTGTCATATCCTGCGCTCTTGGGGTCTCACCTACGAAATTGTCAAAAACAAACTTGAAGGAGGCAACAACGCCTCGAAAAACCAAGCCACTTTTGAAACCCAAACCCCACTTCTCAATACTTATGGACGTGATTTGACTGAGTTAGCTCTTGAAGAAGAGCTCGACCCAGTGATTTCTCGGGAGACAGAAATCGACCGAGTTATTCAAATTCTTTCCCGTCGTACTAAAAATAATCCAATTTTACTTGGGGAAGCAGGGGTGGGAAAAACCGCGATCGTTGAGGGTTTAGCGCAAAAGATTATTAATCGAGAGGTGCCCCAGCGTTTCTTTGACACTCGCTTGATTAATCTTGACTTAAACGCACTAGTTGCAGGCACCCGTTTTCGGGGAGATTTTGAAGAAAGACTGCTTGGCGTGCTCGAAGAAATTCGCGACAGTGGCAATATCATTTTATTTATTGACGAGATTCATACCATTATTGGCGCTGGTGGGGCAGGAGGAGCTCTGGATGCCGCCAATATCCTCAAACCCGCTCTGGCCCGAGGAGAACTGCGCTGTATTGGCGCCACCACGACTGACGAGTACTCCGAATTTATCGAAGAAGACTCAGCTCTTGAGCGCCGCTTTCAGCCAATTATAGTTGCCGAGCCAGATGAGAAAACCGCGGTTGGGATCCTCCAAGGTCTGAAGAGTCGTTATGAATCTTTTCACGGAGTAAAAATCAAAAAGACCGCTTTGGTCGAGGCAGTCGCCCTTGCCAACCGTTACTTGGTTGATCGTCATCTCCCTGACTCAGCGATCGATGTCATTGACGAAGCCGCTTCGAAGAAAGCAGTAACTGTGGGGTTATTGCCCAAGACTGCGATCAAAATTGAAGAAAGCTTGGAAGAGCTGCGTGAAGAAAAAGAAAAATTAATTAAGAACGAGCACTACGAAGAGGCCGTGGACGTGCGTGAAAAAGAGGAGAATTTGATCAAAAAGCTAAAGGAAATTCTCCAGGAAGATTCTTTAACCGACGAAAAAATCGTCGATGAAAAAGACGTGGCCAAGATCGTTTCGACCATGACTGGAGTTCCAGTTGAAGAATTGACTTCTTCAGAAGCAGATAAATTGCTCAATTTGGAGAAAGACTTGGAAGAGAAAGTCGTGGGACAGAATGAGGTAATCAAAACAGTTGCTTCGATAGTACGCCGCAGTCGGGTGGGACTGACTGATTCCAAACGCCCGATCGCTTCTTTTATTTTTCTCGGAACTTCTGGAGTTGGAAAAACCTTGTTGGCGAAATCTTTAGCCGAGACCCTTTTCGGGGACAGTGAAAACCTGATCAGACTGGATATGAGTGAATTTTCCGAATCCCACACCGTTGCCAGATTAGTCGGAGCGCCTCCTGGTTATGTTGGTTTTGAAGAGGGTGGAGAGCTAACTGACAAACTCAAGCACCACCCCTATTCAATTATTCTTTTAGATGAGATCGAGAAAGCCCACAGTGAAGTTTTCAATATTCTCCTGCAGGTTCTTGAAGATGGGCAACTCACAGACGGACGTGGCAAAGTAACCAATTTCCGCAACAGTGTGCTCATCATGACTAGCAATGTGGGTAGTCATCTGATAAAAAAAGAGGGTAAGCTTGGCTTTACCGAGATAAATGTTTCTTCAAACGAGAGCGAAGAGAGTGACTACGCAAATATTTCCCAGAAACTCATCGAAGAGCTTAAAAAGCGTTTCAAGGTAGAGTTTCTCAACCGAGTAGATTCAACTCTGGTTTTCCGACCTTTGAACAAAGAAGTAGTGGAAAAAATCGCTCGAATACTTTTGAAAGACGTCAAAACTAGGTTGAAAGCCCTCAAGATCAAAGTTGAGGTTTCCGAAAATGTTTACCGCTACCTGGCCACTAAAGGTTTCTCTTCCGAATATGGTGCCCGAGAGCTGCGCCGCTTGATTCAAGATCAGATCGAAAACCCACTCTCGGAGAAAATCCTTTCTGGTGAGGTAAAAAGCAGGCAGAAAGTTAAGATCAAGCTAACCAAAGGACAAATCCAAATAACTCCCCATGGCGAAAACTAGCACAGTCTACATTTGTGAAAACTGTGGCTACCAGTCTCCTCAGTACCTGGGTAAATGCCCCAATTGCGATAGCTGGAATAGCTTAGTTGAAACTTTGAGTGCTCCAACTGCGCTTGGCTCAACCAGTGCAAGCAGGGTTTTAGTCAAACCACAAAGGCTGGTAGATACCACCCAGAAGCCTCTGAGAAGGCTTAAGACTGCTGTTGACGAGCTGGACCGAGTCTTGGGCGGTGGTGTGGTTCCAGGCTCCGTGGTTTTGCTGGCTGGAGATCCAGGAATTGGGAAATCCACCCTGCTGCTTGAAGTAGCCTCAAAATTCCACTCTTTATACGTTTCCGGAGAGGAATCAGTGGAGCAGATGAAGCTACGCTCAGATCGTCTAGGCGTGAAAAGTAAGAACTTGTTCGTGCTCGCTGAGACTGATGTTGATCAGATCATCGCTGCGGCCCAGAGTGAGAAGTACGAGGTAATCGTGGTCGATTCGATCCAAACAGCCACAACTTCCGAGCTTTCCTCGAGCGCCGGTAGCGTCGCCCAGGTTCGCGAAGCCTCTTTCCGTCTGCAAAGATTTGCCAAAGCCTCAGGCGTGGCTGTTTTCATCATTGGCCAGATCACCAAAGAGGGTAATATCGCTGGCCCAAAGGTGCTTGAGCACCTGGTAGACACGGTTCTATTCCTCGAAGGCGACACCGAGCACTTTTTCAGGATTCTCTCAGCTTCAAAGAATAGATTTGGACCAGTAGACGAAATTGGGGTCTTTGAGATGCAAGAGAGAGGAATCATCGAAGTCAAAAACCCTTCCAAACACTTTTTGGCAGGCAGACTGGAAGCTCCCGGGAGTATCGTGGTTCCAGTCCTAGAGGGTTCCCGTTCAGTTTTGACTGAAATCCAAGCTCTTACCAACCCCACAAATTTCGGGTTGCCTATCCGCCGTAGCTTTGGTTTTGATCAAAATCGGCTTCAGTTGCTAGTGGCGACCTTGATCAAAAGGGCCGGGATACCTTTGCAAAACCAGGACATTTTCATCAATGTTGCTGGTGGATTAAAAATTAAAGAGCCCGCAGCTGATCTGGCGGTTTGTTTGGCTATTGCCAGCTCCGCGCTGGATCAGGTAATATCTAAAGACACTGTCGCACTTGGAGAAGTGGGACTGCTTGGAGAGCTCAGAGATGTTTCTTTTCTAGATAAAAGAATGGACGAAGCCAAAAGACTTGGTTTCTCTCAATTCTTTACTCCTAAAACAGTCAAAACCCTCAAGAGTGCAGTGGACCAATTAAAAAATAAACAAAGAGCCTAAAATTTATCCCGAATTTATCCAAACAGGACTCTTTGAAAGGAATTATCTTCATGAATTTTGGCACAATTGTCCGTATTTTCCTTGGCATTCTCTTCGGTTACTTTGGCTATCGAGTCGCCCAGGTTTACCTACCTTTCTCTAACCCTTCATTTAAAGAAGCTAGCGCGCTTGTCATTGGTCTGTTGCTAGCTATCGCCGGAGTTTATCTGATCCCGACTGTTACCAAATGGTTCCGTGACTTCACACGCTTTTTCTCCAAAAAAGTGGCCGCTGAGGTGATCTCTCAGCTTCACTTGCCAAGAATCACCAATCCTCGCGGTGAAAAAAAGGAAGAGAAAAAAGAAAAATGGGTCAACCCAATGCTGGTGGATACTTCAGCCCTGATTGACGGGCGAATCCAAGATGTCCTCCAGTCTGGCTTTGTTTTCGGCACAATCATCATTCCTGACTTTATTTTACTTGAGCTGCAGCACATTGCTGACAGTGCAGATGATCTCAAAAGAAGTCGGGGTAGGCGAGGACTTGAGGTTCTTGAGGCAATCAAAAAATCGGATTTGTTCAATAGTGAAGTTTATGAGACCGGACAGACTTCTTTGAAAAATGTTGATGATCGTCTGCTCAAACTTGCGAAAGCAATCAAGGCTAAACTTATTACCAATGACTTCAATTTAAATAAGATCGCCACCGTCTCTGGAGTGAAGATTCTCAACGTGAATGAACTGGCCAACGCGATCAAAACGCCAATGATCCCAGGAGAAGAGATCGAAGTGAAAATCATTCAAGAAGGGAAAGAAAAGACCCAAGGAGTAGGCTATTTGCCGGATGGGACAATGATTGTGGTCGAAAATGGCGCGCCTCAGCTAGGTAAGAAAGTCAAAGCCAAAGTCTCCCGTGTTATCCAAACCGTCGCCGGAAGAATGATCTTCACACAAGTAAGTGGATGAAAACAGGCGGCAAGCTGGCTATATTTACCCAGGTCTCTGGGTGAACTTACTCTTTCTCACCCTGGAGCGAATCCATATACCTAACTAATTACTCCTTAAACAAGTTACTTTTTAGAAAAGTAACCAAAACCACCGCCAGGCTTGCGCGGCTAAAGAAATTTCAGTCGCTCGTATACGTTGGACAACTCGCCGTTGGCTCAAACAGGTCCACTTAATATCTCGCTTAGTGAAATTTCTTTTTAACGCTGCTCGCAATGGCGATTGGAGACTTTTTTGATTTTCCTCAACTTTTCCACAACAATAAAAATGGCTATTTTCGAGGCTAATAAAACTATAAGATATGAGCTCTTCAGGACTACTTTTTCCTATAGGTTTGACAAATCTTGACAAAAAATTTATAATGTGTAAGTATTTAATTCGCAGACAGGAAAGTACCTTGAGAATTGAAAAATGGATTGTAGAGGCGCTAGAGAGTTAGAGCAATACAGACTCCAGTTGATGCTTCCTTAGTAATTGTTAACTAGAAAAATAGTTAACTGTTATCAAGGAATCATCTAATGATTCCAAAAGAGTTTCGTGTACGGGCAGGGACGGAGCTCTTTACCCCCTGCATTCGCTTTCATAGCGGAAGGAGGGGAGGACTTATCGTCTAAGCTTCTTTAACAAGTGAATAAAGTGTAAGAGTAGTAAAGTTGTCCGCTAAAGGTTAAACGACTGTATTAGCGGCAAAAAACGCTTCACAAAACGAAACACCGCTATGGCCGGAAGAGTCTTTGACGCCGATAGCAGTGTCTCGATAAGTACATCTGGACAGCAGGTGTACTCTTATAGATCTAATTTAAAAGCGTTTGGGCAGGTAAGTCAAGCCTGAAACATGCATATAACAATATGTATCAGAGCAACTTACAGATAAGCTATCAATATTACTCGTCACTTTAGCTACGAAAAACACCTAATGGCCGGTCCCCGGCGTCTGGTTTGGGGTAACACTCTTACTGGGCGCTGAGGAGCGGCCATTAACGTTTTTGTACAATATATTTATCCCAATAGTTGATTTCTACTTTATCTATAAAGAAATAGAAGAATAGATAAAGTTAACAAAAACCACTTTATCATCCCTTAGTTCTTTTGCTTGTCCAAAACTTTTTGATTAGCTACCTTTGACAGCAAAGGTAGCACCAAACTGCCAGCCAGTGAGCCTTTAGCTAAAAATCTTTCTCACTTCACTTAATTTTCCAAAACGTTTCACTTAAACAAGTGGAAAATTTCCTCCAGAACAGCTCGTTCCAAAGATTTTCTTAACGCGTCGGCTCAAAGCTGGGTACTTACCTGCTCGCAATGGCGGGGAAGAACATTTTTCAAATTTTCCTCAACTTTTCCACAACAATAAAAATGGCTATTTTTGAGGCTAATAAAACTATAAGATACGAGCTCTTCAGGACTACTTTTTCCTATAGGTTTGACAAATCTTGACAAAAAATTTATAATGTGTAAGTATTTAATTCGCAGACAGGAAAGTACCTTGAGAATTGAAAAATGGATTGTAGAGGCGCTAGAGA
>DATIHF010000013.1:0-9907 GCA_035480955.1 Saccharimonadales bacterium (SeqCode)
GTGTGACCATAATCGAAAATTACTACTTTTACCATTATTCTGATATTTTAGCAGCTTCAGCAAAAAATACTAAACACAATATTTAGTGTCTCATAGCTAATAATTATCTAATATGTAGTGGCTTGACTAGGTTCAAAAATAACTTTAAACTCTCTTTAAGTGGTAAAAAAAGGAAAAAAGTGGAAAATAATGGAAGACTTCCACTCCTTTCAATACTCCATCGCTTCCCTGACCTAGTTAGGGAAAGCCTGCCCTCTGGACAGCAGGACACTCTTAGCACTTTAACTAGTTGAGAGCGGTTTCCTCTATCCAATGGAGGACGAAAAACCCTGACCTTTTCGATCTTAATCTGTTTTTAGGACACTATTCTCATCGTCTAGATCAAAAAAACCGCGTTTCTATACCAAAAAAATTTCGTGAACAGCTTCTAGCTGGTTGTATCATCACACGGGGTTTGGATGGCTGTTTATTTCTCTACAGCATTGAAGCTTGGGAAAAACTGAGCGAATCAATCCAAAGATTACCCTTGACCGGTGCCGATGCCAGAGCTTTCTCAAGATATATTTTCTCCGCCGCCGAAGAAACTACCTTTGACCCCCTTGGACGAATCAAGATCCCAGAATATTTACTGCTTTACTCAAAGATTAACAAGGAAGTAAGCATTATCGGGGTTGGGGACAGAGTAGAAATCTGGTCAAGACAAAAGTACGAGCTATTTAGTAAAAAAATTGAGAAAAGTGGAGAAGAGCTGGCCGAAAAACTTTCGAAGGAAATTAACTAAAAATGGAGGATTTTCACAAAAGTGTACTTTTTAAGGAAGCGCTCGAAGCTCTCAATATTGTCCCGGGAGAAGTCTATTTAGATGCAACACTAGGAAGCGCTGGACACACGAGAGGAATTTTGGATTTTGGCGGGGACGTAGTAGCACTAGAAATTGATCAAGAAGCGCTCAACAGAGTGGCACAGCGTTTTGAAGCTAAGGAGAAAGACGGGGTTTGGTTAACACCAAAAAGCAATTTAAAAATTATTAACAAGAATTTTAAAGACCTAGACAAAGCTGCCCAGGAAGCTAGAGTAACAAGCTTTAGCGGGATTCTATTTGATCTTGGTGTCTCTTCTTTGATGTTTGATAGAGCTGAAAAAGGATTTTCTTTCAGCAAAGAAGGACCACTCGATATGAGGATGGATCAGTCATTGGCAGTAACAGCAGCAGATTTGGTCAACGGTCTGAGCGAAAAGGAGCTTAATGAACTATTTACTAAACTTGGTGAAATTGGTCGCGCACGACTTTATGCTCGTGCTATCACAGAGTACCGACTAGCAAAAAAGATTGAAACAACGACAGAATTGGCTGGGATTATCAACAGAATTACTAAAAAAAGACAAGGAGAGATCAATCCAGCGACGGCAGTATTTATGGCATTGCGTATCGCCGTCAACGATGAACTTAACAATTTAGAGGAGGCGCTGCCAAAAGCAGCGAAGCTATTAAGAAGTGGAGGAAGGTTGGTAGTAATTTCTTTCCACTCTTTGGAAGATAGGATTGTTAAGAATTATTTCAAAAACGAAGAAGGTTTGAAAGTGCTTACTGAGAAACCAATTGTCCCGACGGACGTGGAAATTGCCGAAAACCGAAGAGCCCGAAGTGCCAAAATGAGAGTCGCGGAAAAAATTTGAGACTTGGGAATTGAGAAATAACAAAGTTCACAATTCCGAATTTTCAAAAAATTCGAAAAAGCTGCCCAGATGAAAATAATAAAAAAGCAAACAATTAAAAATGTTGCGCATGCGGGTACCGGATTTTTCTACTACAGTAAGCTAATTATCTTTTTACTGATTCTTACAATTGGGCTACTCACCGCTAGAATTTATTTTTCCAACCAGTTGGCGATCTCTGGAGCGAGAGTGAGCTACTACGAAAACAAAATTGGTCAGTTGAAAGCAGATAACTCTTCAATTGAAAACCAGCTTTCACAAAAATCTTCCCTAGCTTTTGTCGATTCCAAAGCATCTCAACTTGGCTTAGTCAAACTGCCCAAGGTCCAAGTAGTAAAGAGCACTGTACCGGTGGCTTTGTCTCAATAGAAGAGTTACGCTAAAGCAGTAATTATTTAATTTTTTCTCAAACCTCGGATGAAGAACTGGCGCTTTAGTGTTATTAAAATCTTTTTTCTATTGCTTGTTCTGTCCCTTTTTGGGAGGCTTTTTTACTGGCAAATTGTCAACTACAATAAACTCGCCGTCGCGGCTACTTCACAGCACCTCTCGACGATCAGAATAGATTCTCCGCGAGGTCGAATACTCTCAAGTGATGGAAATATCCTTGCCGGAAACCAAAAAGCTTACTTGCTCTACGCTCTAATTCCTGACATTAAGAAAAATCTCCAAAAGGGAGAAAGTTACTCTGAAAAGGTGGATGAACTTGTTAAACAAATTGAGCCTATTTTGTTTAGCGAAACCTTGGCCGACCAAGTAGAGCCAGAAAAAATCTCCCAAAAAGATAAAGAAACACTAGAAGCAAATCTGATCAATAAATTAAAAGACTCACTCTCCTCTGAAAATTTGATTTGGGTCCCCCTTTTTAAAAAACTTTCAGCACCGGGAGAGGACCAAATTAAAAAATTAAAAATAAAAGGTCTAGGTTTTGAAGAGGAATCAGAGCGTTTTTACCCAGAAGGGTCACTCGCCTCTTCATTAGTTGGTTTCGTTGGGAAAGACAGTGAAGGAAACGACCAAGGCTACTTTGGTCTTGAAGGTTTTTACCAGGACCAGCTGCAGGGTCAGTCGGCGACTTTGACGCAGGAAGTTGACGCTAGCGGTCAGCCAATACTTTCAGTGGAAGAGTCTGCCTCCCGGCCAAAACAAGGACTTGATATTGAAACGACGATTGACCGGACCGTCCAGTACACGGTCGAAAAATATTTACAAGAGAGCGGCAAGAAATTTGGAGCCAAAAATGCTTCAGTGATAGTCATGGATCCAAAAACTGGAGCGATACTTGCTCTGGCCAACTATCCCAATTACGATCCAGGCAAATGGAACCAATATAGTGACGATATCAGGAAAAACAATGCAATTGCGGATGTTTATGAACCAGGATCTACCTTTAAAGGTGTCACTGGTTCCATCGCAATCAATTCTGGCGCAGTGAAGCCAGATACGATTTGTCCTTGTACCGGACCAATAAAAATTGACAAATACCAAGTCGAAACCTGGAACAACAAATACAACCCCAACTCCAATATGGCCGCGATCCTTGAACATTCAGACAACATTGGGGCAGCTTTCTGGGCCCAACAGCTCGGCAAAGACAAATTTATCAAAGGAGTAAAAAACTTTGGTTTTGGTAGTTTGACCGGAGTCGACTTGCAAGGGGAGGAAACTGGGTTGTTGAAAGCAAGACAGGACTGGGGAGATATTGATTTGGTGACTGGAGCGTTTGGCCAAGGACTTTCGGTGACGGCTCTTCAGTTGGCTGATGCTTACGCGGTAATTGCCAATGGAGGAAAGCTGATGAAACCCTATGTGGTTTCCAAAGTTATTACCAAAGACAAAGAAATCAAAACTGCTCCAGTGCAGGTGCGCGAGATAATTAAAAAAGAAACTGCCGAGCAGATGCAGCAGCTCCTCCTCTCAGCGGTGGAGCAGGGGGAAGCAAAAAGAATAATTCCCAAGGGAATGAGGGTGGCAGGGAAAACGGGAACCGCTCAGATTCCTCTCAAAGGTCAGTATGATCCCAACAAAACTGTCGCTTCCTTTGTTGGCTTTGGACCAATTGAAGACCCAAAATTTGTCATGGTGGTGAAATATGTTGAGCCAAAACCAATTTACGGAGCCGAAACAGCCGAGCCGACTTTCTTTAAAATTGCCTCAGAACTATATAACTACTGGGGAATCCCCACAAATTAGTTGCTTCTAGGTTTGAGAAAGGCTTTCAGGTGTGCTAAAATTTGCAAGTTAAACTTCAAATGAAAGCGCTGATTCCACAGCCTGCAAAAAATCTATACCATCTCGTAGTAGCCTTTTTTGCGGCCGTCTGGTTTCGTTTTCCCGCTCGGAAATTAAAAATAGTTGGAATTACCGGGACTGATGGTAAGACCACAACCGTGAATCTGGTTTATCATATTCTGAACTCTTCAGGAGTGAAGGTTGGTATGATCTCCACTGTTTCCGCAAAAATCGGCGAGAAAACTTACGAAACAGGTTTTCACGTTACCACCCCTTCGGCTTTTACAATTCAAAAATATTTACGAAAAATGGTAGATGAGGGGACAGAGTATGCTGTGCTGGAAGTAACTTCCCACGGGCTTGATCAGCATCGAGTTGCCTTTATTCCCTTTTTTATTGGATTGATAACCAATATTACCCCCGAGCATCTTGATTATCATCGAAGTTTCAAAAATTACGTTCTGGCAAAAGCTAAGATTTTACACAAGGTAAAATATCGTGTACTAAATGCGGAGGAAAGTGTTTTTGAGAAACTCAAGATGATGGGCAGTGGGCAACTAGTTGCTTTTGGGGGACTGAACACTGATTATTTTGGTGAAGTTGTCAGCTCTTATGATAATTTGAGTAACTTCGCGATTCACTACAAAACTAAACAAAAACAACTAAAAACTCTAGTTGTCCAATCAAACTTGATAGGAGAGTTTAATTTACTCAACATTTTGGCAAGTTTTGCCGTCAGCAAAATTTTCGGTCTCGAGGATAAAAAAATTATTAATGCAATTTCTCACTTTGGTGGTGTTGAAGGAAGAATGCAGGAGATCTCCTTGGGTCAAGCCTTTAAAGTTTACATTGACTTTGCTCACACACCGAAATCGATCGAGCTCGCCCTTGAGACTTTGAGAAAGGTGACTCAAAAAAAGTTGCTCGTGGTTTTTGGAGCCGCTGGAGAGAGGGACCCGAGCAAAAGAGTTTTGATGGGGCAGGTGGCCGCCCAAAAAGCCGATTTGATTATCCTGACCGCGGAGGACCCGCGTAGTGAGGATCCTGCCAAGATCAATTCACAAATTGCCAAAGGAATTGAAAAAGAAGGCGGCAAATTAAATAGTAAATATTGGAAAGTAGTTGATCGCAGCCAAGCAATCAGCCAAGCAATCGGCAATCTTGCCCAGGAAGGCGATACGGTAGCAATTTTGGGAAAAGGACATGAGAAAACGATAAATTTGGCTGGAAAAGAGTATCCTTGGAGCGATCAGGCGCAGGTTGAAAAAGCTTTAAAACAAAGGTTGGGTCAGTTATGAAAATTTCAGCGATCATCCTTGCCGCTGGATCGGGAACAAGACTAAACGGAGGCCAACCGTCAGACAAACCAAAAGTACTTTACGAAATAGTTGGGCGTCCAATGGTTGAGTATACGATAAAGCTTTTGAAGCAATTAAATTTGGAAGAGGTTGTCATGGTGGTTGGATACAAAGCAGAGTTGGTTAAAGAAGTTTTTGTGGGAGAGTGTTCTTTTGCTGTTCAGTCAGAGCGGTTGGGAACCGCCAATGCCGCGAAAGTTGGAGAGGAAGCTCTACAAAAAGAAGCGGAGAAATTACTAATAATACAGGGGGACGATAGTGCTTTTATAAAAAAAGAAACTATGGAAGAGTTTATCAAAAAAGCCTCTGACTACAAAGTTTCCTTTACTACGGTCAAGCTAGATGATCCAGGGGCCTACGGGAGAGTCATCCGAAACGAAAAGAGTGAAGTGGTCGCAATTGTTGAAAAAGAGGAAGCGACAGAAGAACAGAAAAAGATTAACGAAGTCAACGCGGCAACTTATTTCGTTGACCGCTCCTGGTTTGTGGAAAATTATTCTAGCCTTGCGCCAAGTTTGGTCGGAAAAGGGGAAATCATCATGCCTGATTTGATCAAACTTGCCTTTTCCCAAAAGGAAAAAGTTTTGGGTTTTGAAATACCAGCGGAAGACTGGGTTGGGGTCAATACTCCCGAAGAGCTGGCGCGCGCCAATAAATTAATGAAAGAAAGACTCGATGGAAAATAGACGACTTCATTTCATGGGAATTGGCGGAGCTGGTCTTTCAGCGGTGGCCGAGTTGGCAAAGGAGGCAGGTTACGAAATTTCCGGGTGTGATTTAGACAAAAATTCACAATTTCTCAAAGGACTGTTAAAGGAGAAGCTAAATTTTGAAGAAGGACACGACCCCTCTCACCTAGAAAATATTGATGAGTTGATCCTCTCCCCGGCGATTGAAAGTTTAGATCCCAAAAACCCTGAACTACTCTTTGCCAAGGAAAAAAATATTCCCGTGAGTATTGGGGAAGAGTTTTTAGCCAAAAAATTGATTGGTGAGAAAAAATTGATTGCCGTTTCAGGTACCCACGGCAAGTCCACGACTACTGCAATGGTCGCCAAGATTCTCGAGGAAGCAGGATTAGATCCAACAGTTTTGGTAGGAGCGATCGTTTCAGATTGGGGCAGAAACTATCGAATTGGAAAAGGAGATTACTTTGTCTTGGAAGCCGATGAATATCAAGACAAGATTTTACTCTATTCCCCTTACCTCAGTGTGATTACAGCAATCGAGATGGACCACCCAGAATATTTTTCTAGTCTTGATCAGCTCAAAGAAAGCTTTGAGCAGTTTGCGAACTCCAGCAGCGATTACGTTGTCCTAGGAGAAAATATTCAGCTAAAGCTTAATGATGAGAAAGTAAAAGTACTGAAGTTGGGGCAAGATTTCCAGATTGAAAAGTTTGATCTGAAATTAATTGGCGAGTTTAACCAGACAAATGCGTCGCTCGCTTTTGAAGTTGCTAAGTGTCTTGGGATTGACGAAGAAGTTGCCAAAAAAGCTTTAGAAAAATTCACTGGAGTGGGGAGACGCTTTGAATTTCACGGGGAAGAAAAAGAAGTGAAGGTTTTTGATGACTATGGTCACCACCCAACTGCGATCAAAGCAACCGCTGAAGCTGCTAGAGAAAAATTCCCCGATTCAAAAATCTGGTTGATCTACCAGCCGCACATGTTTTCCCGCACGAAATATCTCTTTGACTCTTTTGTTGAAGTTTTCAAAGAGATTCCTGTTGACGAGATTGTGCTAGTTGATATTTTTGCGGCTCGGCAAGAGAATACTGAAAATATTTCCAGTCAACACATTGTTAACGAAGTCAAAAAAAGTAATACTCACTATATTGGCTCACTAGAAAACACCGCTTACTATTTAGCGAAAAATGTTGCCGTCGGAGATATTGTAATAGTTATGGGAGCAGGGGATATTTACAAACTTTCAGGAATGCTCTTAGAAAAGCTGAAAAATAAAGGCTAAAAATGGAATCCTCAAGCGAGATATTAAATAAACTGGGACCGGAGAGAGTTAAAGTTGGGGAGTCGATGAGACTGCATACCTATATGAGGGTGGGTGGCCCAGCTGAGTTTTATTTCGAAGCGCAAAATTCAGCCGAGCTGGAAAAAGCGGTTCAGGCCGCTCTTGAGTTACAAATCCCCTACGTTGTGATCGGACAGGGAGCCAATGTTTTGGTCTCTGACAAAGGAATCAAAGGACTGGTCATCAAAAATTCTAGTAAAGAAATAAAGTTTTTGCCGCATGACTTTGTTGAGGTCGACTCGGGAGTCAATATTATCGATTTGGGTAGAGAAATAGCCAAAAGAGGCCTTGGTGGGCTCGAGCGGATGACCAGAGTGCCGGCTAGCGTGGGTGGAGCAGTCTTTATGAACGCCGGTGATACTGGGAAAAATGAGTTTTTTGGTGATTTGGTTGTCGCGATTACGGCGATTGACAAGCAAGGGAAAACCAAAAAGATTTTTAAAGAAGAAGCAGATTTTACCTACCGGACCAGTCGTTTTCAAAATTCCGGTGAAATAATTCTCTCAGTTAAACTGCAACTTCCCAAAAGGTCTCAAGCCCAAGTTGATGAAAAAATTGCTGACATACTGCAGCGCAAGCAAAAACATCCAGCCGGACCGTCAGTGGGGTCAACTTTTCGAAACCCAGAGGGAGCGCACGCTGGAGATCTCATTGAAAAAGCACTTTTGAAGGGAACGAGTGTTGGGGGAGCTAAAATTTCTGAGCAACACGCCAATTTCATTATCAATACCGGCTCGGCCAGAGCCGCCGATATTAAACAGTTGATCGATCTGATGAAGTCTCAAGTTAAAGAAAAATTTGATGTTAATTTAGTCGAAGAGGTTCGTTATTTAGGGGAGTGGTAAGTGCAGGAATTCAACTACACACTTAATCTGTTCGAATTAAACTGGGTAAATCTTTTTATACTTTTAACCCCGCTGATTCTTTTTCTAAACAATTTTAGAAAATTGCAAACAGAAATTGGAAATCTAGCGAAAAACCGCTTGGTCAATATACTCCTATCACTAATTGTTCTCGGTGGACTCTTTTTATCGCGATTTCTAATCATGCTTATGGTGGCGTTAGTCTTTGACCTTCTCGTAGAAGGTTATCAAATAAATTACTGGATGGTTTTTATTATTGTAGTTGCTAGTGATTTGGCTATTTGGAAATCTGTAGATCTCTTTAAATTTTTCCAGAAAGAGAAAGTTTTAACGAGATATATTTTGACAAATTTTTTGGAATTTTTTCTTATTTTCTTATTTCCTTTTTTAATCGGTAGCATAATATACTTCATTAGGTAATATGGCGAAATACATTATTGAGGGCGGTGCCCCTCTTCATGGTCGAGTAAAGGTTTATGGAGCGAAAAACTCAGTTTTCAAATTAATGTTAGCTGCAGCTCTCTCAGACCAACCTTCAACAATTTCCAATGTTTCCTTGGTTCGCAATGTCTATGTTGTCAAAGAACTTCTCGAAAGACTCGGTGGGAGTGTTGGTTTTGGGGAAAACCGTACAGCAGTGGTCCACGCGGAGAATTTAAAGAGTTTTGAAATTCCGCAAGAGCTAGGAAAAGAGTCTCGGGCTTCGTCAATGCTCCTTCCGATTCTCCTGCACCGTTTTAATAAAGCAAAAGTTCCCTTCCCGGGTGGGGACAATATTGGAGCAAGAAGTTTAGATCGCCATTTCGCAGGGTTAGAAAAGCTCGGGGCCAAAATCGCCACAGATGGAGAGTTCATCGTTGCAGAAGCGCCAAACGGTTTGGAAGGGGCAGACTACACTTTTGAGAAAAATACCCACACGGGTACAGAAACACTGCTTCTTGCTGCTGTCCTGGCAAAAGGTACTACAACTCTGGAAAACTGTGCTGAAGAGCCCGAGGTGGGTGATTTGATAAATTTTCTCAATCTCATGGGAGCAAAAGTCCAAAGAGTGGAGAAGCGAAAAATAGTCATTGAGGGAATAGAAAAATTGCACGGGGCAGAGTACTCGGCGATGCCCGATCAGAATGAAGTGGTGACTTTTGCGGCTGCAGCTTTGGCCACTAAAGGAGATATTACGATTGAAAGTGCGAAAGAGGAGCACTTAACAGCGTTTTTAGAAAGGGTTGAGCAAGCCGGTGGTGGGGTGGAAAAAAGTGAAGAGGGAATCCGCTTTTTTCACCAAGGTGAGTTGAGGGCTACGAACGTTGAAACCACTCCCTATCCTGGTTTTAAAACTGATTGGCAGGCTCTTTGGGTGACATTGATGACCCAAGCACACGGTGAATCTCTCGTTCACGAAAGAGTCTACGAAAGCCGTTTTGGTTATGTAGAGGACTTGAAAAAAATGGGTGCCAATATCGAACTGTTTAACCCAAGCGTTGAAAATCCACAACAAACTTACAATTTTAATTTAGAAGACCGTAAAGAAAATTCTTTTCACGCTGCGAAAGTAACTGGCCCGACCAAACTCCATGGAGCAGACTTGGTGGTTTCTGATATTCGGGCCGGAGCGACTTTGACACTCGCGGCAATCACTGCCGAAGGAAAAAGTACATTGGAAAATATTGAAATGATCGAGCGGGGTTACGAAAATCTGGAAGAAAGACT
>DATIHF010000014.1:0-4226 GCA_035480955.1 Saccharimonadales bacterium (SeqCode)
GAAAAGCAAAAAATTGTGGAAAATTGGGAGAACTATGTCGTCAACTGGCAGACAGAAGAGGGAAAACAGTTGGAAGCACGGGAAGTTAATTCAGTTTCAGAATTAGCCGGAGAGCTTGGCGAAGCTGACAAAAGTGCGGTAGAGTAGCAAACCTTTGGGATCTCGACGCAGATTTCTTTCGAGCTCTTCCCGAATCTTAAAATTTTGCTCTGCTTCAAATTTAGCCGGTAGGTAAAACAAATTGTAGTAAGCTTGATCAAATTCCTCAAAACCAAACACTTTTAATTTATTTTTATAACCAATCGGATCTTCAAGTTTCATGGTTTTTTCTTTATCAAGGACCTGATCTGGATTATTAATTAGAGAGTTAATTTTGTCCTCTGCTTTTGTTAACTCTTCTTTCTCTAAGCCAGAGGGCTCTAAGATTTCTTCGATTATTGCTTTGACACCCCATTTATCAAGCGCGAAAATATCAAAGTAAAGATTGTAGTGAGAAGCGATCAAAGCTCCACCTTTTTTTAAGACTTTTTTTATCTCATCAAAAACTTGCTCCTCTTCCTCAACTGAGATATAGGGCAAGACTCCGTTGAGAATAACGATGTCAAAGGTATCATTCAGTTCAGACAGTCTTTGCAAGGGCAGATGCTGGTAAACATCGGGAAAACCTTCCTCTTTGGCCTTTTTCTTTGAAGTCTCAATCATTCCTTCAGAATAATCACAGGCGGTTACTTCCCAGCCGTGTTTCTGCAAAGTCCTGGTCATGAGTCCGGGACCGCAACCAGCATCAAGAATCTTGCCTTTTGGTTGGCTCTTGAGAAAATCCAAAATAAGTTCGTAACGAAAAGAGTTGGCTGGATAAAGCCCGTCTTTGCGGAGAAAAGAGGTATCCTCGTATTCATCAGAAACATTGTCCCAAACTGAAGCGGGGGTAGAAGTAAATTTTTTGACCATGGCGATTATTATAGCTTGAAGTGGTTATCAGTTCAATGGTCGGAGCACTTGACCAAGTTAGTAGTTGGGAATATAATTTTCAACATGCTGAAAGGGTCCTGAACGGTTGGGATTCTTCATGAAAGAGGAAAGGAACTCATCTTGTCAGCAGCAGTGGGAGTGACCGAGGGAGTACAGGACAAGGCTCGGGAGGCTTTGTGGGTTCGCCAGCTCTTCGAGAGGGCAATGGAAGAGAATCGGGTGAGGACGATCAACAAGGGGATCACAGAGCGCCATACCCACAACTACAAAACCGATCGGCGAAGGATCGGTCCGGGTGGTTGTGAGGTGATCTCCCTGTCCTGCAACTTCATCGTTTGCGGCGGTTCGTGGGAAGTTCACAGCAATCCGTTGATCTGAAGACGCGACGAGATCAGGTTTCATTCACAAGGCGGTCCCGAATTTCGAGACTGCCTTCTTTTTTTATTCTTAAATCTTTTTGTGGCGGCGTTTTACGCGTAGAGAAGCGAGGGCTTTTTGGAGATTAGCAGCAGTCATGGCAAACTCTTCAGAGGACATCGTGTGTTTTTGTTTGAGAGCTTCTTCGGCTCTCTTGCGAGCCTCTTCAGCGGCTTTTTCATCAATCTCCGCACTTTCGACAGCTAAATCAGTCAAAACTGAAACCGATTCGGCAGTTACTTCAACAAAACCTTCTCCTGTAACCAAATAAGTAGTTTTGCCAGCTTTTTTAACAATTAATTCTCCAGGTTGCACCAAAGTAACTAGTGGAATGTGGTGGGGAAGGACCGTGATCTCACCATCAGGAGTGGGCAAACTGACCTGATCAACACTGTCGGAATAAATTTTCTTCTCCGGTGTAACGATTTCGAGTTTTAACATTATAATTTACTTCTTAATTTCTTCGATCGGGCCCATCATGAAAAAGCTTTGTTCGGGAATGTCATCCATTTGACCGTCAAGAATTTTCTTGAAGCCTTTGACTGTTTCTGCTAAGGCAACATACTTTCCAGGTCTACCGGTAAATGTTTCTCCCACAAAAAATGGCTGAGACATGAAACGCTGAATTTTGCGTGCTCGGGTGACGGTCAATTTGTCCTCATCGGAGAGCTCTTCCATTCCCAAAATCGCGATAATATCTTGAAGTTCATTGTAGCGCTGTAGGACTTTCTTCACTCCTTGGGCAACATTGTAGTGGTCTTCTCCGACAACGTTGGGATCCAAGGCTCTTGAAGAGCTCTGTAGGGGATCCACAGCCGGGTAGAGTCCTTGTTCCGCGATAGAGCGCTCTAGCACAATTGTTGAATCTAGGTGGGCAAAGGTGGTCACTGGAGCCGGATCAGTGTAGTCGTCCGCTGGAACATAGATGGCCTGCAAAGAAGTGATTGAACCTTTTTTGGTCGAAGTGATCCTCTCTTGCAGGGCTCCCATCTCCGAAGCAAGGGTTGGTTGGTAACCAACGGCGGAAGGAATTCTTCCCAGCAGAGCGGAGACTTCAGAGCCAGCTTGGGTAAAGCGGAAAATATTGTCAATGAAAAGCAGCACGTCCTGATTTTTCTCGTCTCTAAAATACTCGGCAATTGAGAGTCCTGCTAGAGCGACACGCAAACGAGCGCCTGGTGGCTCATTCATTTGTCCAAAAACTAGCGCGAGTTTATCTAAAACTTTGGCTTCCTTCATTTCTCGATAAAGGTCGTTACCTTCCCGAGTTCTCTCACCAACTCCGGCAAAAACACTATAACCACCGTGTTCTTTAGCGATGTTATTAATTAATTCTTGGATGATGACCGTTTTGCCCACCCCAGCTCCACCAAAGACGCCGATCTTGCCACCTTTGATGAAAGGCGCCATGAGGTCAATAACTTTGATTCCCGTTTCGAGAATTTCCTGTTTGGTTTCCTGCTCTGTTAGGGGTGGAGACGGACGGTGGATCGGATAAGTTTTTTTGGCTTTTATCTCACCTTTATTGTCCACTGGTTTTCCGACTACATTTAGAATTCTTCCCAAAACTTCTTCCCCGACTGGAACAGAGATGGGTTTGCCAGTATCTTCTACTTCAACACCTCGTTTGAGTCCGTCGGTTGGCCCTAGGGCAACAGCACGAACCACCCCGCCGCCAAGGTGATTTTGAACCTCCAGAACTAGGGTTTCTTTATTTAAAGTCAGCTCCAGTGCGTTATAGATTGCCGGAATACTCTTCTCCTCAAAAGAAGCATCGATGACTGGACCGACAACCTGCGTGATTATTCCTTTATTCATTTTAAATTAATTCCTTTCATAATTGTATTCGATACGTTTTCGTATTAATCTAGCGCAAGAGCTGCGGTAGTAATATCGAGAAGTTCATTGGTAATATTGGCCTGACGCAATTGGTTGTACGATAAAGTAAGATCGTCGACGAGCTCGCTAGCGTTGTCGGTCGCATTTTTCATCGCCACCATGCGGGCCGAGTGTTCTGAAGCAACCGCTTCAAGTAACACTTGATAAATCTCCATCAGGACGTAATGGGGCAAAACCTGTTCCAAGACTGAGTCGGCATTGGGCTCGAAAAGAAAGTCAGTGTTTGAGTTTTCCTCTTCCTTGAGCATTTCCAAAATTTCTTCATCGATAATTGGCAGCAGTTGTCTGGTCATTGCTACTTGATTGAGAGTGGATTTAAATTCGGTGTAAATTACTGAAATTTTGTTAAACTCTCCTTTAAGGTAAGAGTTGATCAAAAATTTAGAAATCTCTCGTGCCAGTTGCAGATTGGGATGATCAGTCAGTTCAAAATCCGCAACCATCGGCTCGGCCATTTTTGAAACATAGAGAGAGCCTTTTTTGCCCAACGTGATGAAAGAAACAGTTTTTCCAAAATCAAGAGCTTTGCGAAAAAGATTGGTATTGAGTGCGCCAACTAAGCCTCGGTTGGTTGTAATGAGTAATATTGCCTCTTTGGAATCATCCTCTGAAGTTAAAAGCGGATGGGTTGAGGGGTCAATCCGCGAAGCCATTTTCTTTAAGACTTTGTTAATTAGTTCAGAGTAAGATCGCCCACCCACTGCTTGTTCCTGGGCGCGGCGCATTTTCGCGGCGGAGACCATTTCCATGGCTTTGGTGACTTTGGAAGTGTTACCGATTGATTTTATTCTTTGACGAAGTTCTTTGGTTGAAGACATTTAAGCTTTAAACCCCTTCTTAAAATCAGTAGTAAATTTTTCGAGGTCTTTAGTGATTTTTTCCGTCATGGTTTTCTCTTTGAGGAGCTCTTCCAGAATTTTCTTACCCTTGGTGGACAG
>DATIHF010000015.1:0-9680 GCA_035480955.1 Saccharimonadales bacterium (SeqCode)
TGCCAGCATTCTTTATCGCACGCTACATCAGTCGGCAATTGCATTAGTTGAACAATTACTAAAGGTTGTTATATTATTTGCTTATATGGAACCACCAAAAGTTTTGATAGTAGAAGACGACCCACTGATTTCTCGCATGTATGAGAAAATTTTCAGTTTTGAAAACTATAAAGTCGTGATTGCCAACGACGGCGAAGATGGTTTGGTAAAAGTAAAATCGACGAAACCAACTATCGTCCTGCTCGACGTGATGATGCCTAAGATGAATGGGTTGGAAGTTTTGGAAAAAATAAAAGCGGACCCAGAAACCAAAGCAATCCCAGTGGTGATGCTGACGAACCTGGCCGGGGATGCGGACGCAGAAACCGCTCTCTCCAAAGGAGCGGTCAAGTACATCATCAAAAGCCAATACGACCCAAAGCAGATCACTGACATGGTAAAAGAAATTTTGGCCGGCTACACCAGAGATCAGATTCCTGGTTCAACCTAGACGATGGATATTGATGTTTCCAAACTTTCCAGTCAAAGTAATGTCAAAACCGACCGTCTTTATGTGACGGTTTTTTTAACCAACTCTTTGCAAGACTCGGGCTTTCGCGGTTTTGTTAAAAGTATTACTTCCTCAGACAGCAGCGGACCCTTTGATGTGCTGCCCAACCACGAAAATTTTGTCACCAATTTTTCCAAAAAGCTTGAGATTGTTCCAGAGGCGGGGGAAAGAATAGTTTTCCAAAATAAAACTGGAGTCATGGAAGTGGGTAACAACGTAGTAAGAATTTTTCTCGAGAACTAATGTTAAAAAGCGACGAAGAGCTATTGAAAACTTTTAAGATCGAATTGAGAGAAGAGGGTTTGATTTATCTAGAGTTTTATACCGCTGAGCCTGAAGAAGAAAGTAATGGCCGACAAGCCGAGCTGGTAATTGGAGAGATTGATAAAATATTGAAGGCGCACCCAGGAAAGAACTTTAATTTCTTCGTTGACCTGACCAAAACTGATACAATTACTTACCTCTCGCCAAAAGCAAGAACTGCTTACCAAAAGCTTGCTGATGGGAGTAATCTGAATAAAGCGGCTGTTGTCGGTCGAAGTCTCACCCTTGAGGTAACAATCAATATCATGATGCAAGCAGCTGGTCGGGGACAGAGTTTTAAATGGTTTAACGACCGAGCCAGCGCCATGGAGTGGCTTAAAAAATAAACAAACTATGCCAAAAAGAATTTTAGTAGTTGAGGATGATGTCAGTTTACTCGACCTCTACAACGAGGTTTTGACCAAAGCGGGTTATATCGTTGATCTGGCCGAAGATGGACGAGAAGCATTGGCCAAAGCAGAGAATTTTAAGCCGGAAATAATTATTCTAGATCTCATGCTCCCTTATATTGATGGGTTTGAAGTGCTGAGTCAGATCAAACAGAGCCCAGTTCTCAAGGAGATAAATGTTATTGTTTTTACCAACCTAGACTCAGAGGTCCAAAGGAAAAAAGCAGAAGATCTCGGGGCTTCGCAGTTTCTCGTCAAAGTCGGTAATGACCCAGAAACTCTCCTCACTGCTTTGAAAAAAGCTACTTCTTAACTACTGTTGGTTCACAATCAACCAATTGAATTTGATCGCACTAGTCGCTGAAGCAGTTGCCTCTTCGGGAATGTCGCCATTGTTTCTCTCAAGAGCCACTGTGAAGCTCTCACCGGCTTTTAATTCTTTAATGTAGAGATGGACGCCATTGGTTTTATTGATCGCGGTTAAGTTGATCAGAGAGTCTTCCTTTACCTTGTCAGAATTGATAGTTACTTCAGTTGTTCCCGAGTCAAAGGTTGCTTGCCCGGCAGTCTGGGCGTCTTTTTTCACCACTGCTTCGCCAAAGACCAATTTTTGGAAATCACCAACTAGTGAGGTTACTTTAGAGAACATTGCTTCGCCCGTGTCAGAGACCCAACCAATCGCCAACCCAGCTGAATTTTGCCAAGTAAATTTCGCTCCCGAAGAAATCGTCGCGACCAAATTATTTTTTTCATCAAGCTTCAAAAATGGTGTTGGGCTGCTTGTTTTGCTGTCCCTTCCAGAAGCTGGGTTATTCGAATCAAGGGCGGGAAGATCAACGCTGTCTTGATTTGCTGGCAGAGAGGAATCGACCAAGTTGTTTTCCATGATCGTGTCCGCGGGAATGGAGTTGCCATCAACCTCTGTTGCGCCAAGAGCTTGTGGAGCCGGGATGGCGGCAGAGTCATCTTGCCAGACGCGGACGTAATCAACGGCCAGGTTTTGTGCAGTCGCGTTGGCGGTATAAGATTGAAGCGTTACTCCGACCCCGTTGCTACCCGCACCGAAAGCAGCCGCGGTAGTAGTGACCGTTCCACAACTAATTTCTTTAATTCCATTGGTGGTGTCGTAATCAACAAAGAACTCCACTTCGACAGCCGTACTAGCGGTGGTCGCTTTGCGAGTTTCAATTCGCAAGTAAGAATAAACCGAGGTGCTGATCGCGGTTCCCTGACAGCCAGTGGCGGTATTACCGGCACCAGTTGGGGAAGTACCATCACCAACAAACCCAGTCCAGCCAGAACCAGTACAGGCCAGCGAGCCAGCTACCGGGTTGGTACAGTTACTGAAGTAAAAACCAATGTTACCCGCGGCCATACCACCATCAACCGCGGCAGCGCGGTTGGTCATGCCGATCACAACCGCCTGACTGCTTGAGCCGATGGCACTAGGTAGCACTTTGGCGGTCATTTCCGGGAAGTTGGCCGTGTTGAAAATAGTTTGTTGAGCAGTGGTCGAGCTGTTGGTTTCCAAACAAGTGGCCGAGCGGTTCGCCGTTCCAGTGGCAACAATCTGCTCCGAACCATTGGTAAAAGTGGAGTTAGAGCGATAATCACATTTCTGACCGTTGTTGGTACCACTGCTGATCGAGCTGGTCAAAAGCTCCCCACTACCTGCTGAGCACTGGGTGATCGCGGCACCTCCTGAGGTGAGCGGGCCGGGGAACCAGTCACCTCTTCTTTGGAAAGTAGTGGTGACTGAGGTAGTGATCGAAGCATCAGAGCAGCCAGTACCGGCGGCGGATTTTATCACATTAAATTCATCACCCCAGTAAGATTGGCGGTCGACAAAAGCATCAGCTAAAGCTAGCGAGCCAAAATTGTTGGCGTTGCCCGTGAGGTCACGAACTTCTAATAAGTTGATTTGAGTTGCGGCGTCATTTTTGACTGAAAAACTCTTCACCGCGTTGGCGCTGGAAGCAACTGTCGTGATTGAAGAATCCCACCCAGAGCCGATCTTGATAGCGCTCTCAGTTGCCTCGGCGTCCCCAGTGATACTGGCGATATCGATGCCATTGAAGACATTAGTGCTACCAGTGTGATCGGCATTTGTGTAATTTAAGTAAAGACCACGAACAGTATCGGAGCCGTCCATGACCGCCAAGGTTCCAGACAGTGTTAAAGCGTTTATGCTCGGAGAAGAGGTAGTACCAACACCGGTAATTGTTTGGGTACCTTTAACCGCAAAGTTTGTCGTACTTGAGGCTCCATAAAGATTACCAATAGTTCTTTTGAGCTCATAGAGACTTGAGCTGTTAGTAGAGAGTGAGGAGATTATCGTAACGTCGTCAGTACTGACTTTCCCGTCTCCATTAACATCGGCTTGAGCAAGCTGGTAAGGGCTAAAGTTCTTTGAACCTGCTAGGTAACCCGCAACACCTAGCCCATCACCAACGTTTGTGATCGTTGCATCACCGTTAATATCTCCTGTGCCACCTTCAAAATAGATTGGTCCAGAAAAGTAGCTCGCTGGACCAGCAGTACTTCCTGCCCCTAAATACTTTATTCCTGCTGCTCTGGTGGAGCTTGAAGCATTAGCAGTTCCGGTCCAAGCGTAACCAGGACCCATTGACCCATCAGCGTAAGAAGTTGCAGACAGTATATTATTTGTATTTGTAGCTTCTACTTGGGCGGCATCAACATAAATATCAAAGTTTTGTGAAGCGGTTGATTTAATTCGAAGTTTTAAGGTTGTATCAGTTGTTGTCTTTTTCCCAACTAAGTAACGGACAAATCCAGAGTTTGCATCATTAATTAATGTAGCAGTAAAACCTGCTGTTTCACCACTTACATCACCTACTAAAGCCACATAAAAACTATCTGCCTGACCGTTGTTTCGTATGTAGACAGAACCAACATAATTTGTCGTTTGACTTACCGCCATGGTTGCTGTTTCAACCCCGTCAGAAGAAGTGGCAGTAGCATTGCTTACTCTCATTGATCCACTACCAACATATACTTTCGTAGCTGATTGAGCCAGAGTCATCGTACCAACGGCAGCCCAGTTACTAGTGTCAACCTCAAAAGAAGGATTCACAACTAAGTTTGTATTGCTGGTATCAGAAACCTCGTTAAAGATATTGTTCGTACTGCTACCTCCGCCAGAAAAGTTACCAGTACCATCGATTTTAAAACCAGTGGCGTTTAGCTGGTTGTCCCAACCTGAGCCAATGTTGATCGCATTCTCAGTTGCTTGAGCGTCTCCAGTAATACTCGCAATATCAATCCCGTTGAAAGTGTTGGAGCTGCCAGTGTGATCAGCGTTGGTGTAATTGAGATAAAGACCACGGAAAGTATCCGAGCCATTGAAAATTCCTAGAGTTCCGGAAAGAGTCATAGCGTCGGCCGAGCCGGAAGCGGCGTTGACTTTTGTTTCGACCGTCGCGCTAACTAGTTTGATTGAGGCTGCAGTTGAGTTACCAATATTAATTATGTCGCTGCTGTCAGAGTTTATTAGGGTAATATCCGCACTGCCCCCAGCATTTCTGGCTGCAATTGAAACATTGTTAGGTAAGCGAATTTGACCAGCTGAAGCAGACGAAGCGCCGAGAGTTGCTATTCCAGCGGTGGTCAAAGACCAATTGGTACTGTTTAATGCGGTACTGCTATTGGAGGCACCCAGAGTAATACTTTGAGCATTGGAGCCAGTACCGATATTGATGATCCCAGCGGCGACATTGTCAAACAAAGTCGTGTTGCTGGCAGTGGTGTAGGAAAGCACTGCTTCATCGGAGGTTGAGGTACCGAGATGAATTGTCTCTCCACCCAAGAAAATATTGGCAAAACGATGCGTGTTGTCACCCAAATCGATGGAATCATCGCTCGCTGGCAGCAGGGAAGTATTGATCGCCACTGAGGACAGGTTTGATAAAGCCGTGTTGGCACCACCACTACCACAACCAGAACAAGAGGAAACAGTCAGAGCTGCACTACCAAAATTAACTGCTGTCGCATTACTAGCCAAAGTACCGGAAGCGCTGCGGTAAAGAGTCACTGCGTTGCCGTCATTGCCCCAGTTAATGCCGTTGGCAGATTGAGAGTCCGAGTAAGTCCCGTCGCAATCGAAACAGATGCCGTAGTGAGTGCCGGTGGCGTCGTATTGATCGGCAATATTTACTGCAGTCGAAGTTTGGTTAGCTGCGGCTAGTGCTTGAGAGGCAATATTGATCGCATTGTCTCGACAGAGCGTCACACTACCACCACAACTCCCAGCAATAGCGGCCAGATCCAGAGAGTTTATTGTGTAGGTATTAGCTGCGTTGGTTCCGGCGACAGTGGCAGCGATCTGGATTCCGGTTGTAGTTCCGGTTGCAGCTAGAGCAGAGGTAAAGGTATTAGAGGCTAGCTTTCCTGTGGTTAGGACTGAATCAGTAAAAGAAAATGCAGCTGCAGTTGCTCTGGTAGACGTTGCGTTTAAGCCAGTAATCCCAGTTGTTAAGGTAATACCTGCAGACCCAGTGTTGTTACCGATGGTTATAACCTTGGCGTTTGTGGTTCCAATATTTATTAACGAATCCAAAACGCCAACACCTGCACCTGAGTCTATCGAGACAGTTCCACCCCCACCAGTCCCACCATCCCCACCAGTACCGGAATTTCCAGCCAGAATTGTGATATTACCGCCATAACCGTTATCGTTATTGATGGTACCGTTGCTTGGGTTCCCACCATTTCCAGCAGTTAGAACTATTGCCCCTCCTGTGCCACCAGAGTCTCGGTTGCCGACCACTGAAGCATTAGCTCCGTTCCCAGCAGTGACAGCAAAGCCACCACCAGTTCCGCCAGTCGAAGTCGTGGTTGCAGCACTGGCAACACCTCCGTTACCTAAGGTCCAAGCAATTCCCGAACCAGTCCCACCTGTACCGGTTGTAGCAATTGTCGTATCACCACCGGTAGAAGCGGAAAAACCAAGTAGTTTATCTGCAGTGGTACCAGTTGCACCAGAAACTGAGGCTGGTTGGGTCGTTAATAGGAAGAGTGGGTAGTTGGTGGTCGCCCCGCTTGCGGTGAAGTAGCCCCCGTAGTTTGTCGAAGTCGTGCCAGTGTTGGTCACACTAGAGTAAATTCCGTAAGCCGTGTGAGAAGCATTACCATTGGAACCTGATCTAGTCAGGTTGATCAGGTAGCTGGAGCCCGAACCACCGCCTGCAGTTGAGGTTGAAGAAATACTAAGACCATTGCCGGTAGTTAAGCTGTTGGCCGTAATTCCCAAAGCACTACCCGTTTGAGTTGCGGTTGTTAACGCTACTACTCCAGTACCGTTGGGGGAAAGGTTAATATTGCTGTTGCTTCCGGTCACCAGACTTAGAGCCCCAGTGCTGGTTAGGTCATTGCTTTGGAAAGTGTCAGCGTCAGGAATTATAGTGGTTGAAGTCGCGTCAATGGTTATAGTTCCGCTAGAGGTGATGTCGTTACCATTTAGTGCTAGGGCAGTGCTGCTGAAATTGTATTCATCGCTTCCGTTAACTTGAACATTGAAACTTTTGCCAGTCAGAACATTTAAGTTTAGATCTCCAGAATTGTCACGGAAAAGAGAAACATCACTACCAGTCGGGGCGCCAGTGGTTTCGCGGAAAAGAATGTTGGACAAATCATTAAGATCAAAACCATCGGCATCGACATCACTAGTCCAGGGAGTCAGACTAGCTGCTCCACAACCACTACAAGCAGCCACGGTCAAAACCCCTGAAGAAGTGATTCCATAAGTTGCGCCGTGGAAAAAGATCGTCCCAGTCCCATTTGGATCGATCGTGAGATTCTCATCGGTGTCTTGGGTAGAAATAGTGGCTGAGGAATCGTTGAGACCCAAAGTCAGATCAGCGGCTTTCACCACTCCTGCACCAGTAACTATCAAATTCGCGGAGTTGATGTAGTTGGTGTACCCGCCGCCGCCCGTGTTGGCAAAATTTAACCCATCACCGATCGCCAAGTCTGAGTCAGCGTTATCAATTTTTATCCCAACATCGAGACCATTGCTGTTCGCAGAATTGGCTTGTTGAACAAAAACTCCTTGAGTCGTGCCTGAAGTAGAGGAAGGGGTGGCGACTAGAGAAATAACGTTGACTGTTCCTGCCAGGTCAGAAGTCATGGCGACGTTTTCCGTTCCCGCGAAAGTCAGATCAACGTCGGTGTTAAAGGTAGTCGCTCCGTTGACGGTGACTGTGTCCCCAGCGGCGTTACCGATTCCAATCGTGGAAGAATTAACCGTAAAAGTGGAGCCGTCATTTAGCTGTAAAGTATTGCCGGTCAAAAGGTTGGAGCTCGCATCCGCTCTCAAAAACGAAGTTGAGTCGAGCCCATCGAGTGCGTCTGAGTTGAGAGCGTAGGTTGCGGAAGCGATCCTCTGACGTGGCACCGCTTCCGAGTCAGAGCCAATCGTCACCCCCAGATAAAGAGCCGCGTTGTCAGAAAATAGCGAAGCGGGGATGGCGGTATCGGCGATGCCATCGATCAAACAATCATCGGAGGTATCCTGGCCACCTAAACAGACTGAGAAAAGACCATTTTGATCTGGTGTGACACTCCAAGTTTTTGAAGTCCATTTGAGATGCCCACCACCTAAAGTCCGGTCATCATAAATCTTAAAAACCACATTGGTCGTTGCCGTAGTTGGGGTACCGCTAGGGTTAGTTAATCTTCCCTGGAAAGAAAGAATCCGCGGCGGAGTAGCGGCTAGTACCAAACCTTTTTGCAAGTCAGCTCTTAGGTTTTTGAGATCAACCTTTTTTTCTGGGAAAAGGCTGTGGTAAGTCATGAAACTCACCAGCAAAATTGCTACAGCAGCCACAGTCCAGTTTGCGTAATCACTCATCGGGTGACCTCGGTAAGCATGCCACCAGCGCGGCCTGGCAATTTTCAAAGCCAGAAAAGGTAGCGCTAAGCCTGCCACCGCGCTACCTTTCTGAACCGGATTGTTGTCGTAGACGACTTTCTTGCGTTGAAAAGAGAAAAAATCTTTTAGAGAGTAGAGGTAGCGATCGATGGAAGACTCAGAAAAGTGTTTAGACCTTAGGTAATTAGTGTATCTATTTATATCAAATCGATTCACCTTGCTTACTTGGCTTGTTTTAAGTTCAGTCTGCCCTGGTTTTAGCCAGGTGAAAAAGTTTTCTAGATCCTTTTTGTAGTACTTTGATGTAGTTGGACTAGTTCCTTGGGACTGAAGGTGAGTGACGTAGGCCTCAACTGGATTTGCCTGAGAGTTTATTTGAACCGCTGTCGCGACTGTTGCGGCCTTGATTGGTGAGACTTTAGGTAGTTCGTAGCCTTTGCTTTCTGCCCAGCTAATAAAGGCTTTTAACGAGTAACTAAAGCGCCTCAGGGTTGAGTCTGAGAACTGACCCCGCAAACTTTGCAGCACTTCACTCAGATCCTCCTGCCCCAGAGGATCCTCGTGTTTAATTGCCTCAAGAATTTTACGCAAATCAGAAGAGTAATTTTTGATTGTGGAACGTGAAGAATTCCTCGAGGACAAATGCTCTATAAAAGAGGGAAGAAGATTTTGTAAATCTTTAGAGGTTAGCATGGGCAGGAATGCTAAGTTTTATAACTTTTTGATAATTAGTTCGCTAATTACGAGAAGTATAACTTCTCGATAAATCAAGTAGTTATACTAAAATTATAGCTGAAAAAAATTGCCTCTGTCAAACAAAAAAGAGTAATAAAGTTACCTTTTTATTTATTGCACATCTGAGTTCAAAATAGATCAAAAGTGAAAATTGTTGAAAAAAATCTACAAACTAAAACCATCTATGTAAACAAAAAACACGATCGTACAAAATGATGTAATTGTGGTAAGATGGTTTTATGACAATTGGTGAGAAGGTTTTGAAGTCAATTGAGTTGGGGACTGATTTGATTTATGAAATCGATAACCTCAAGTACTTGCCTTACAACCTAATGTGGGGTACCAGTCTGCAAGGTTACTCGCGAAAATCCACCCAAGCGACCTTGAGCCGTTTGGTTAAAGCTGGTTTGGTTAAGAAGGTGCATCACAAAGAACAAGTTTATCTAGCTTTGACCGAACTGGGTGAAGGTTGGTTGGAAAAGAAGAGTCGCAGAGTTAGTTTAAAGCTCTCTCCAAAACAACAGAAATGGGACGGCCTTTATCGCTTCGTTTTGTTTGACATTCCTGAGAAAGACAGGTTGCTGCGCGACACTTTGAGAAAGGCACTGCAGGCTGCTGGAGCAGTCTGTTGGCAAAAAAGTGTTTGGGTGACCAAAGAAAATATTACTCGAGAGCTAGGAGATTTTATCGACCAAAATGGTCTGGAAGACTACTGCAGTGTGCTAGAGGTGAAAGAAATCTACAGCCCGAAGCTCATCAAAATGCTTTCATAAAAAAACCTCCCCAGAGTTTT
>DATIHF010000016.1:0-4171 GCA_035480955.1 Saccharimonadales bacterium (SeqCode)
TACATGCGAGAAATCAGTGGGTCGTCTTCTACTATCAAAACTTTTGGTGGTTCCATATAAGCAAATAATATAACAACCTTTAGTAATTGTTCAACTAATGCAATTGCCGACTGATGTAGCGTGCGATAAAGAATGCTGGCACTATCGAAAGCAGCAACAGAATCGTAGAGAGGATAAAGATTGCTTCGATTGAATTGCCGGCTACTTTAAGAATAGCGTTTTGCGATTGCGCCGCTAGGCTCATACCAATGATTTGGTTGTTGATGTTTTTTATTGGTGAGAAAACTACTAGATAGGGTTTGTTCAAAATAGTCAGTGTACCCGTAAACATTTTCCCCTTCCTCAGGACTGTTTCATTGATAGCTTTATTACTCTCTTTAACTCCGATCACTCTTTCTTTACCCCCTTGCGAAACTATCGTGGTTGAGCTTCTTTGGTTGCCTGAATAAAGGGCACTTTCCAAACCAGTGGAGCTTTTTACTCCATCAAGAAAATTATTGGACAGCTCGAGAGAAACGAGCGCGGCTCCAACCACTTTACCATCTTTCAGGATCGGTTTCGCCGCTTGGAGAGAAATTGTCGGAGCAAGCACACCCTCTTTAACTGAATAATTACTTTCTTCTTTCTCTGAGAGAGCTTGCTTTACTAGTGGGTCAGAAGAGACTGAGTCTCCCCATTTCTCCGGATCCTCCGCTCTGGCAAGAACCATTCCCCCATTGTTAATTATCATGATTGAAGAGGTTTTGCGCTGGGTCAGCGAGTCTTGCAACAGAGTATTGAGTTTGGCGTGGTCTTTGGCAATTACTGCGGCGACTATTTCCGGATTTTGCGAGAAAACCTCTGCTTTTGAGGCAATTTCTGCTTTTTTCGAGTCAAGCGAATAACTTAAAAGTTTAGTGGCAGTTTCCAGATTGCCCAAGGCTGCGTTTTCGATATTGTTCACCAGCAAATAGGAGAAAGTAACACTAACAATCAAAAAGATTACCAAAACGCTACTGGTGAAAATCATGAAAAGTTGGCTTTGGAGCCGCTCCGTCAGGTAACTCCAAATCCAGCGACCGAGAATTAGAGCGGAGATCAAAAGGCAGATTTGCTCAAGCCACCAGACTGGGCCAAAGGCAGCGGTAGCATTGGAAAGATCAATATTTTGCGAAATTCTCAGTAAAGTAGCCAGGAAAAAGCTCTCCGAGAGCGCTAGAAAGAAAAATCCCAGGGCAATTTGTTTTAAATGATTCTCCAGTCCTCTGGTGGCACGGCGGTAATAAAGTAAAGCAATGCTTAGAGCTCCCAGAGGAAGTAGGAACTTAAGGTTGATTAAAATTCCCGGAAACAAGGCAGGACTTTTTTTATCAAGTTTTAGCCCAGTATTGACTGGCTTTTGTGGAAGTGGATCAGTGAGAAGTGAGTAAATTATTCCGAGGTAACCAATCAAGCGTAGGAAAACCGCCAGCATTTCTGCGTAATTTCCGAGTAAGCCTTGCCCAAAAAAGGCTTCCTCGACGATTGTTGCTTGAACGACAAACGACAGCGCGACTAACAAAAAACCGAGAGATTTGGACAAATCGCGAAACTTTTTTGCCACCGTCCAGGCGTCAAAGTAAAGCCAGAAAATCGCAAAAGTGACCAGAGCAAAGAAAAGATCCAGAGCGAAGTGAAAATTCTGCAGAAAAAATTGTATTGGCAGCTGCATTGTTATTTTAGTTTAAAGCTTACTAAGTTGAGCTTGCAAGTCTTCTTTGCTGAGAAACTTGGTCTGCTCATTCGTAATCGTCCCGTCCCGCCCAACGATGAGAAAACTGGGCAGGGAGACAACGTTGAAATCTTTCAACTCTGCTCCAAGTGGGTCAGCGATGAAGGCGAGATTGTAGCCGCCAATTTTTTCAAAAGCGGCAAACTTCTCTTTTGATTCCAGCAAGACGACTGCCTCGACATTGAAGTCAGAATTTTTACCCAGCTCATCGAGTTCTCTGATTTGATCCTCAATCCCTGGAGCCCAGCTCGAAAGAAAGGCCAAGACGGTTGGCTTACCATTGAAGTCAACTGTTTTAACAGAACCAGCGGAAACCCCGGTCAGATCATAATCAGTCAGGTTTTTCTTCTCGGCAATTTGGTTTTCCACTTCATTGTGAAAATCATTAACAATCTTTGGGTGACGGATGACAAAGGTTGGAATTTTTAGATAATAGTCCCCGAGTGTGATTCCCAGCGCCTTTTCCATTTTTAAAGTCGACTCGATCACTTGATTTTCACTTTGTTCAAAAATCGAAGTGGTCAGATCATGATAACCAACAGCTTCAACTTTCAAGTAGTACTTACCCGCCGGGAAGAAAAAATTGTATTCCCCGTTTTGATTCGTCGTTTGTGGGTTTTTTTGAGAATAAGCGCTGCTGTCCCAGACTGACCAAGTATTGCTTTCGTTATCAAAATAGTAAGCGGTTACTTTGGCCCCTTTGACACCTTTACCATCAGCATCAGTGATTTTTGAGCTTGGCGCGACAACTACTTTGTTAAGAACTCTTTCAGTTTTATTAGCGGCTCCGTCAACGGCTTTTGCGAGCAATGTGTAGGTTCCTGCTTTAGAAAAAGCTAAAACTCCTGACCAAAGTTCGCTGTCTTTGGCTTTGGTTAGAGTAAAAACTTTAGTTTCCGATTTGTCCTCTGAGCTGGCTTCAATATTTACCGAGATTGGTCCACCCAATGCCTTGAGAGTAATCTTCTCGTCAATTCCGATCACCGCAAAAGTCACGCCTTTCTCCGCTTGAGAAACCAAAGGTCCAAAGGAAACTACACTCGGCCCGATCAAAGGTGGTAGGACATCAATAATTAAAACTTTTTCGCTGCTAACCCCGACATTTGCTGAGGGGTCAATCGCGCGAGCGATAATTGAGTAATTTCCGTCGGGTAACCCGGCGGGTTTAAAGGCGAAAGAAACACTTTTTGAAGCTAAACCAGTGACACTGTCCACTGGGAGCCAATTCACTCCATCATCGAGTGAGTATTCCACCGAGTAGACTGCAAAGTTATCAGTCGCCGTCCCGGAAATGCTTGGCGCTTCTTTAAAGGGTTTACTCAGGTCAGTAGTGATTTGGACAACTGGAGCTTCTTTGTCACCTGGGTTAGGGTTGACGGTTGGAATTGGCAAACTTGTTGTCGAAGGTGTGGTTGTTGTGATAGTTGGCGGGGTTGAACTAGAAGCCGCTTGGGTAAGGAAAGTATTGTCTGAACTCGAAGTGGAGTTGTTACTTGGGTCTTTGCTGACTACTTCGTAGTGATAGGCCGTGTTCGCGGAAAGGCCGGTTAAGTTAACAGAATGGCTAGTAACGAAGCTTGCGTCTGCTTGAGTGGAACCGTAGCCAGAAGTTGTTCCATAATTTACGGTCGAATCCGCTGCCTCGTCAGTGTCCCAAGTCACAATTGCGGAGCTCGAGGTAATATTGCTAACCACAACGTTGGAAATTACCGGCGCGGTTGTATCTGGAGTCCCAATTTGCGTCCCCAGAGGTCCACTACAACTGAATGGGTTACTGCCTGATGCAGCGTCATCCGAGGCCTCAACAATCCAGTTTGCACTGGGTGCGTTTAGGTTGGCGGCAGCAACACCAGTCAAAGTAAATGTTCTACTCACACCCAAATTGATACTTCCACCACTGACTGTAATTGAGTCTGCATCCGAAGTGGAAGTCCAAACCGGAGGCAAGGTGATGCCACCCAAAGTAAAGTTTGTACTCGGACGGGTAAATTTAATCCAATGAATTCGAGCGGCACTACCATTCATGACACTCATAGTAAAATCCTGCGTTGACCCTGGATTGACCTGATTTGGCGTCACTGAAGCACTGCAGTTAACAATCTGCGCGTTAACATTATTTAAGTTTGAAAATAGGGGTACTAGGCTAACTAAAATAGCAAGAAAGCTAATGAAAAGTTTTCTGAGCTTGGGCATTAAATTTATTATACCAAAGATCTTAAGATCTATTTAGCTTCTTTTAAAGTCGCGATGTAGGAAAATTTTTCTTGAGGCCATTCATCCACTTTTCCAGACAGAATATCAGAGACATCTTCGATAACCTTTTTTCTAGGAACGTAAACTCCTTTTCTGCCCGTCTGGTCAGCCGTCATGTGCACGTCTTGAGTGCAGTAGTTGAGAATTTTTTTCGCTCGGTCATAGACT
>DATIHF010000017.1:0-39785 GCA_035480955.1 Saccharimonadales bacterium (SeqCode)
AACCAATCCTTAGAGCTTCTCCACCTGACTCTTCAGCAACGATTGATTCGTCTGGAAAAGTTGTTCTCACCCAGGTCTTCAAAAACTGCTCAACAGCGGTATCCGCTTCCGATACCGTTCCGTAATCTCTAGTTTTTTCGAAGAGTGTAACGCCTTTTGCTTGTATATCGAGAGCAATTTTTCCAGCTTGGGAGATTGCCGTCTTGCCCATTGCAAGAATGGTAGGGTAGTCCATGATACACTCCCTCCTTAGCGCGAAATATTAACACAATTATGGGATAATTGAAAGTTAAGTGGTTAACAACCCGTCTTTAAAATCAGCATTGGCTTGATCAAGTTTTTCTTTGTTACCAATATCTATGAAATAACCTTCCATTGGGAAGGCGAAAACCTTCTTTTTCTCTTCAAGCAGCTTCGGGAAAACATCTTTTCCAAAATCGACCATTTCCCCCTCTTTAATATAATGATATATCTCAGGTTCAAATATATAGAGAGCCGCGTTGGCCCAGACAAAGTCTTCAGTAAGCTCCTCGGGGGTTGGTCTTTCTTTAAACTCAAGGATCTCTCCATCTTCTGCAGTTTTGATCATGCTTTTTGGATCAGCGCCAAAGCGTTTATAGATACAAATCGTTGCAAAAGCCTTTTTTTCTTTGTGGAAATCCCACATCTTTTTTACATCTACCACTCTTAACGAGTCTCCGTAAGTGACGATAAAGGTCGAATCAATCTTGTCTTTTGCTAAAGTAACTGCTCCGGCGGTTCCTAGTGGCACTTCAGGATTTTCATAAGTGTATTCAATATTCACGCCAAAATCTTTGTCGTCTTTGAAATAATCGGAGATGGTTTGGGGCAAATAGCAGAGGGCGAAAATGAAATCAGAAAAACCGGCTTTTTTAAAAAGGTCGAGGTTGTGCTCAAGCACTGGTTTATCACCAACTTTGACCATTGGTTTGGCGATCGTATCGGTGATTGGCCGCAACCGTTCGCCCTTTCCACCGGCGACGATCAAAACTTTAGTCATGGATGATTTCCAGTATTTCTTTTGGCTTTTTAACGATAAAATCTGGTTGAATATCTTTAAGTTGTTCCTGAACAACAGAGAGATAACCAGCTTCAAGCGAGTTGCCAAAAAGAATGGTTTTCACCCCGGCTTTTTGTCCGGCTAAGACGTCATTGACCCCATCACCGACCATGAAACTTTGACTCATATCAATATCAAGTTCTTTTTCGGAGTCCTGGAAAAACTTTATTCCTGGTTTGCGACACTCGCAATCTTGTTTTAACTTTTCTACTTCAGAAAAGGGGTGATGGAAACAATAATACTCTTTGTCAAAAGTTACTCCGAGTTCTTTGTATTGCTTAAGAAACTCCTCATGCACTTTATCCCAATTCTCTTGAGTTTCTTTTTTCAGTGCTACTTTGGGTTGGTTGGAGATTATAATGAGAAGGTAACCTAAATCTTTCAGTTTTTTTAAGACCTCGGGCATATCGTAAACAATTTCCAAATCCTCAACTCGGCTGACCGTATCAACTTTGTCTACCTCGCTGTCATAAACTAGTTTGATCAGAGTTCCGTCCCGATCAAAAAAAACTGCTTTTTTTGTCATAAAGGGATTTTAACATACAATCCTAAATCCTCTTGCTGGTTACTCAACATAAATGTATAATTGTAAGGTCAATCTGCCACCTTTTAAATTCCATAGTAATAATGAGACTTGTAGTTACTGGCGGAGCTGGATTTATCGGCTCACAATTAGTAGATAACCTGCTTCAACAAAACCATGAAGTTTTTGCCCTGGATAACTTAAGTTGGGGTAAAAAAGCATTTCTAAAACACAATCTTAAAAATCCAAAGTTTAAATTTATCAAACTCGATCTTCTTGATAGCAAGAAATTAGAGCGAAATCTCCCGTCCAATGTTGACACTGTTTTTCATCTTGCCGCCAACTCAGATATTGCTCGAGGGGCAGAAAATCCTGATCTCGATTTTAAAAATACTACTCAAATAACTTTTAACTTGCTGCAAGCAATGCGCCAGAAAAAAATCAAAAAGATTTTTTTCACCTCTGGCAGCGGAGTCTATGGTGATGTTGGCGATACTTTGACTGATGAAAGCTTTGGACCTCTTTTACCAATCTCAATGTACGGGGCCACCAAACTTTCCGCCGAAGGTATGATTTCCTCCTTTGTGAATTTGTTCGAGATGCAGGCTTTTATTCTCAGACCAGCGAATATCATTGGACCCAGAGCAACGCATGGAGTGATTTTTGATTTTATTAATCGTCTAAAAGCAAACCCAAAAAAGCTCCGTGTTTCAGGCAATGGCTCTCAGAGCAAGTCCTATCTGTATGTCGGAGACGTTATTGAAGCAATTAATTTAGTTTGGCAAAAGTCAAAAAAACCAATAAATTTATTTAATATTTCGTCTGATTCGTTCATAACTGTCAAAGAAATTGCAGAGATGGTAGTTGAGGAGATGGGTCTTGAAAAAGCCGAAATAATTTATTCAGGCGAAAGCCGCGGTTGGAAAGGCGACGTACCGATCGTCCGTATTGATAATAAAAAAATCGAAAACTTGGGTTGGAAGAGTAAACATACTTCCCAGCAAGCGGTCAATAAAACTATAAAAAACTTACTGGAGAATAAATGAAGTTTGGTATCCTCGGTGCCGGTCCAAGTGGTTTGGCAATGTCAATGTTCCTTAACGAGGAAAATACAGTTTTAGAAAAAACCGACCAGCCAGGTGGGCACGCTGGTTCTTTTATAGATCAAGGTTACACCTTCGATTACGGTCCTCACATCATGTTTTCAAAAAATAAAGAAATCCTAGACTTTATGATTGCCTCTTTGGGAAAGAATGTTCAAAAGCTTAAAAGAAATAACAAAATTTCTTTCAAAGGTAAGTTTATCAAATACCCATTTGAGAACGACTTATCCTCGCTTCCTATAGAGGATAATTTTGAATGTTTAAATTCGTTTCTTTTTAACCCTTACAAAACCAAGTACAAAAATCCAAAAAATCTCGAGGAGTGGTTGCTCGCGACTTTTGGAAGTGGGATTTGCGAACGTTATCTTTTTCCTTACAATGAAAAGGTCTGGAATATCCCAGTTAAAAATCTTTCAATGCTCTGGGCAGGTCGAATACCCAACCCACCAGTTGAAGACGTGATCAAATCCTCAATTGGATTCCAGACAGAGGGTTACCTGCACCAACTTTATTATCATTACCCACTAAGAGGCGGTTACCAAGCAATCTCAGAAGCCTGGGCAAAGAAAGTTAAACCGACTTATAATTTTGAAGTCAAAAAAATTACCAAAACAAAGAAAAATAGTTTTATTGTTAGCGATGGTGAAAAGGAGCTGGAATTTAATCAAATCATCTCTACTCTTCCAATTCAGGAATTAGTCAAGTTAATCAACATTAAGATTCCTCAAAAAGTCCAACGGGCGATCAAAGATTTGATCGTAAATCCCATGTTTATCGTTTCTTTAGGGATTAAAGGTGAGGATAAGAATAAATATACGGCGATGTATTTCCCAGAAAAGGATTTTTTGGTCAACCGAATCAGCTTTCCCAAAACATTCTCACATCACAATGCCCCGAAAGGACACTATAGCATCCAAGCTGAGATAACCTGCCGAGCCAATTCTAGCACTTGGAAGATGAGCGATAAAGAAATCCTAAACCATGTCGTAGCTGGATTGCGCACAAAAGGTGTACTAGGTAAGAACGAGAAAGTTGTTTATGAAAATGTTAAACGCGCCCAGTATGCTTACGTGGTCTATGATAAAAATTATCAGAAGAACGTCCGGATAATCCGTGAGTGGTTCCCCCTCCAAGGTATTCACCTGGTTGGACGCTTTAGTTATTTTGAATACATTAATATTGATGGGGTGCTTGCAACTGCAAGTAGCATAACCCACAAAATTACTGGGTCTAACAAAAATCATTTTGCGTAAAATAATTACTATAATAAATTACAGGAAACAATAGAGTGCAAAAATTTGGACAAAAACAAATCGATAATTTCGGGAAAATCGTCCTGACAATGCCTGTCTATAATGAAATCGAAGTTATCGAAGAAGTTGTTCGAAAAAACTTCAATTACGTCAAACAATTCCCCAATAGTGACTTGGTGATCTCAGAAGACGGCAGCACAGATGGAACTAAAGAGCTGCTTCAAAAGCTAAAAAAAGAACTAAGATTTACTTTGTACTCTTCGCCAACTAGGAAAGGGGCAAGTCGCGGGATCAAAAATGCCCTTAAATTTTCCGTCAAAGAAGGCGCAAATATAATTTTGATAACGGATTCGGACAATCAACATGAACCCAAGGATTTTGACTTATTACTTAAAAAAATTAACCAATTCGACATGGTAGTTGGTCTTAAAAAACCAAGACGTGATCCATACTGGCGCAGACTCGGATCAAAAGGGTGGAATTTTTTTATCAGAGTTTTATTTGGTGTAAAACTAAATGATGTTAACTGCGGGTTTCGGGCAATACACAGAGAAGTTCTAGAAAAGCTCCTCAAGGATACTGAAAGCTTTGCTGAGAACCCACTTTCCGAACTGTCAATCAGGGCAAAATTTGCGGGTTTTTCACAAACGGAAGTAGCAATCACTCACTATATTCGCGAAACGAAGCCAACTGCTTGGAATCCAAAGAAAATTCCTCAAATTGCTATTGGATTATTTCTTGCTAGTTTAAAGCTTCGAATGAGTTTAAATAATCCTTCTTAAGTTCTTCTCTTATATTTTTCTTTCCAAGGTAAAAGCATATAAACTCCAACTCCTAAGCTCAGAATGAAGAGAAAAGTAATAATATTTAAATAGCCCCCTTGCGAATAATTACCAATATAAGGAATCCCCATTTGTGGAAAGGCTGAACTAGTGAAATGATAATGACCGATCTTCGCTTGATAATGCTCATCGAATCTAAGCAATGTCTGGGCAGAATTCAAAAAGATATAAATGAGTCCGATCAGTACCCAAATCCCAGCAGCAAAGATGAGGTAAATCAAGTGCATACGATCTTTTTCAAAACTAAACACTTGTAGTGGATCTTCTATTGCCAATTTTTTTACTTTTTTAATTCTCTTGGTCAGAACCCCAGTTAAAATGCTCGCAAAAGTAAAGGCTCCAAATAGAGGAATTAAGTAATTTAGACCAATCTTCAATAGAGAAGTAACCGTATGTCCGTAAAAACGAGCCGAGGGCATCAAGAAGGCGAGTCGGTTAAAAGTAACGTAAGTATTCAAATTTTCAAATTGATAAAACGAAATATAGGGGTTAACGTAATAAAAGGAGAGTAGACCTCCAGCTAAAATAGTATATATTCCAGCTAGTTTTATCCTCCCCTCAACTAGTAAAAACGGCAAAATCCAAAGAAGATACTGTGGACATAAACCAGAGGTTGCGTAAACAAAGGCAAATATTAGTAAGATAGCCAAATACTGTCTAATAAGCCTTAGATGGTAAAGGGTTGCGACCCCAAGCACACAAAGAATTATCCAATTTCGACTCAGTAAAAACTTCCAATTAGAGAAAGGGCTAGCAAACGGTAAGCCGAAAATCTGGACACCGTGATTTGCGTATTCTGATATTTTCGTCCACTGAGTAACTAAATCGTAGTGAAAAGCCTTGAAAAAAACTGCAGCAAACAAAAAGACTATAACAACGCCAACAACAGACCATAAATTTAACCAAACATAACGTTTTGGCATACTCTTCACATTAATAATTGGCTCAATGATAAGGGGCATGAAGATAAGTCCGATCGGTTTTATTAAAAACATGAATCCAAATGTAATACCAAAGAGTAGAAATGTTTTAACACTGCCTTTATAAAAATCACGAATATAAAAGCTCCAAAGCAAAAAGAAAGCAAACACACTGTCGTACTGAACATGTAAAACCGTGATAATTATTGCAACAGGAGAAAGTGCGTACATCAGAGCAGCTCGAAAAGCGAAAGGGTATTTTTTGTAGGTTAATATGTCGTACAAAAGTAGAGGTATAAGAGCGTCAAAAATGGTCGGGATTATTTTGTATCCAAAGGCAAGCGGTAAATTGGTAAAAGCATTCACCACTCCTCCAAACCAAAGCAAGGGTAGCACAACGGGAAAGTAAGGAATTTCTATGTGTTGCCCAATCATAAGACCCCTGGAATAAACCAACGCGTTAACGAAATCAATCGAACCAAAAAAAATCATTCCAATGATAAAACGAATCCCAAGAGCAACAAAAAAAAGAAGTATTTTATCTCGGTTACTTCTTTTTTTAATAAAATTATTTAGATAATTTGTAATTTTTTTGTACACGAAAAGAAACCTATGCTTGCAATGAAACTGCGTTAAAGTATACCATAGTCATTATGAAATTTGACCAAGTTTCGGTTGTAATGATAACAAAAAATGAAGAAGCATCAGTAAAAAAAGTCATAAATGACATTAAAAAAGATGCTCCTGGAGCAGAGATTATTATCGTTGATAGTTCAAACGACGACACTCCAAAACTTGGTCAAGAAGCCGGGGCAAATGTAATCCGGCAAATCCCACCTCAAGGTTACGGCCCTGCAATAGAAAGAGCACTGATGACCCCAACTCGCGATATCATTGTTACCTTAGATTGTGACGATACGTATCCAACTAATTACATTCCTAAGCTAGTTAAACTAATCAATGACGGCTACGACGTTGTTGGGACCTCAAGGATCAGTGGCAAAAAACCAAAACATATGGCGACTTTAAATTACTTATCGAACAAATTTATCAACATATTTGCTTCGATTATTTTTTTTAGAAAGGTTCTTGATGGTCACACAGGCATGAGAGCTTACAGAAGAAGCGTCCTTCACGGTATTAAATGGTGGATGAAAGGTAAGTCTCTCCCCTTTCTGCCAATGTTTACGTTCGGCAGTAAGGGAAATGCAATTCCAGTTGAGCTACTTCTGAAACCGATGAGTCTTGGCTATAAATGTATTGAGATTCCAATACCTTATAAACAACGAATCGGGGAAACGAAATTGGAAAAAATTAATAGCTTCATTTGGACATTCATTCGCATATTTACCTCAAGATTTAGTAGTAAAAGTTTTATTTTTGGATTTATTCTTTTCTCTCTTCTTGCAGTCCTCACACTAAATAATTTTTTACACTACGACCCAAGTTGGGGTTACGATGGTCAGTACCATCTAAGGTACATTGATTATGTTTCTAAAAACTTCCGCATCCCAACAGAAATATTCTACACATCAAACCCACCTCTGTATTATTTTGTTGCCGGGGTAATTCTAAAAATCTTCCCAAGCTTAAAAGCAGTCCAGTTTCTCTCAATACTTTTTTACAGTCTTGAAGTTGGCTTTCTGCTCTTTTTGTTAAATCGGCTTTATAAGAATCGATACTTGACCTATACAATTACTTTTTTCTTTGCCATGTTGCCAATTACTCTGAATTTTGGCTACATGGTTTTTAATTATTCCCTCAGTTTTTTCTTTTCGCTTTCGATTCTGACTATCTTAGTTTCTTTAATAAAAAAGCAGGCAATAAATTTCAAATGGGTGCTTCTGCTCTCACTGTTGACTAGTCTCGGAATCTTAACCGCCTTAAATAATCTGGCGATATTACTGGTGGTTATTTTTTTTCTTTTGTTTTTTCCTTACGCGAAGTTTCTTTCCAAACTTAAGTTTTTACTTTTAACAGTGGTAGTAACTTTAGTTGTTGTTGGACCCTATTACAATTTCATGATTGCTAACTATAAATGTTTCTTTTGCACAACAAATAGAATTAAAACTACTTTAACCTTTGACAAAGTCTATCCACCTGAGTTTTATAATAAGATTGACTTAACAGTTCTTGATAACCCAATTTCTCCTAATCATTTAAAAGACGCCGGTTTGTGGCTAATGCTTCATCAAACATTATTTGGAGATTATTTTGATTATCTGGTCGACGCCAGAACTCAGCATTTCACCAAGGGAAATACCACTGGTCTGTTAAACACCGGTTGGAATTTTATTAGTGTAAGGAAGGTCTTGAAACTTAAAGCAATGGAGTTTACAGCTTTACCTATAGCTTTAATGCTTATCGCTACTTTATTTCTGAACCTTAAAGATGGTTTTCTTTTCCTCTTTTTCAACAGAAAGGAAAAATTTTTGAATTTTATTATTGCCCTAACAAGCTTTGGGGTTTTCTTTCAATTTTTACTTTATATATTGAATTACCCTGACTATGTTAACATTCACGCCGGATACCTTTTCCCGGCTATTTTCTTACTATTAATTTCTGTTCCTCAATATTTTAAGCATAAATATATATTCCCTATAGTTATTTACAATCTGCTCGCTTTTTCTCTTCTTTCCTATTATACTTTCATATTTAGAGGTTAGTTTATGAAAAAATCTCCTTTTCAGATTACTATTAAAAATCTCGCTGGCAAAAAATGGTTTGTTACTGGCGGCGCTGGATTTATTGGCAGTCACGCCGTTGATTTACTTGTTTCCACAGGTGCGAAAGTTACTGTCTATGACAACTTAAGTCTATCAACTGACCGCTACATCAAAGATTACGTTAAAGACAAGCAAATAGTTTTCCATAAAAAAGACTTAACTGACCTAGCCTCTTTAACAAAAGCTATGGCGGGACATGATATTGTCTGGCATTTAGGGGCTAATACAGATATACCATCGGGTTTTAAAAAACATCGCATTGATTTGGATAATGACGTGATTGCAACTTGGAATGTTCTGGAATCTATGACAAAAAATAATATTGATGAGCTCCTCTTTTCATCAACTGGAGCAGTTTATGGTGAATCTATTCAAGGAACTTTTAAAGAATCTTCCGGACCACTTATGCCTGTTTCCTTATACGGTGCGGGGAAGATTGCCTCTGAAGCTTTCATTTCATCTTACTGTAATCTCTTTGGAATCAAAGCTTGGGTCTTTCGCTTTGGAAATGTTATAGGAGAGAGGACCAATCATGGCGTCATCTACGACTTTATTGCAAAGCTTAAGAAAACACCTAATAAACTTGAGATTTTGGGTACTGGCAAAGGAGAGAAAAATTATTTCCTAGTTGAAGAATGTATCAACGGCATGCTTTATACCTACTCTAATGTTAAAAAACCCCCATTTCCAATTCTATTCAATTTAGGGACTGATTCAACCTCGAAAGTAATGGGAATTGCAAAAATTATTATTGAAGAAATGGACTTAAAGAATGTCGACTATGTTTTCACTGGAACCCCTAAAGGTTGGCCTGGAGATCAACCTGTAGTGCTGCTTGATACCAGTAAAATACATACCATTAACTGGTATTCAAAAAGAACTTCTGACCAAGCTGTCAGAACAGCTGTGAGAAGATTGATTGGAAAAGAGAAATTTAAGCTAACGGCGGAGACCCTACAATGAAAAAAGTTGCTGTTGTTGGACTCTGGCATCTGGGACTGGTCAATAGCGTGGGATTTTGCAAAAAAGGCTACCATGTCACGGCCATTGATTTTGATAAGCAATTAATCTCAAAGTTAAAAAAGAGTACCACTCCAATTCATGAACCAGGGCTGGATCAATTGATTGGAGAATATTTAAAAAAAGGTCAACTAGACTTTTCCTCGAACATTGAAGAGGTGGCTCAAGCTGATTACATTGTTATTGCCTATGATTCTCCAGTTAACGAGAAAGACGAGGTCGATATTGCTCCAATCGTCAAAGCGTCGGAAGCAATTGCACCTTTAATAACACCCAAAACTCCGCTGATTATTACCAGCCAAGTTCCTCTGGGTTCATGTGAAAAAATCGAAGCCACTGTCAAAAAAATTAATCCCAGCTGGGCCAGTGGGGTTGTCTACACCCCGGAAAACTTACGTCTAGGAAGCGCTATTGAACTCTTTACTCAACCAGATATGATTGTACTCGGCAGTAATCACAAAAACAGTTTAGAAGCTGCACATGATCTTTACGCTCCATTCAAAACCAATAAATTCTCGATGAACCTCAGAAGTGCTGAGATGGTCAAACATGCTATCAATACTTTTCTCGCCACCTCGATCACTTTTGGTAATGAAATTGCCAATATCTCCGACCGTCTTGGAGCCGATGCTGTTGCTGTCGGTATGGCCATTAAAGCCGACCGACGCATTGGGAAAGCTCCTGTCTTGCCAGGCCTTGGTTTTTCCGGAGGTACCCTAGCCCGAGACGTCGAACAGCTTAAAAAATTCTCTCGCGAGATAAACTACCCAGGGAAGCTTTTGCAATCTATAACTGCAATTAATGAAGATAGTTTTAATCAAATAATTCTTAAGTTGCGAAACCAGCTTGGGAGACTTGAGGGCAAAACAATCGGAATCTTGGGTTTAACTTATAAACCGGGAACCTCAACTTTGAGACGCTCCCCTGCTTTGAAAATTATCGATAAACTACTGTCTGCAAAGGCTATTTGTTTGAGTTACGACCCACTAGCTTCGGACAAAGAGCTGCAAGAAATAAAGTTAAAAGTAAAAAGAATGTCATCAGTCTCTGACCTAGCGAAAAAATCTGATGCTCTAGTGTTGGTAACTGAGTGGCCTGAATTTAAGGAGTTGGATTTTAAAAATCTGTCTAAACTTATGGAAAGCCCTTTGATGATTGATACAAAGAATTTTCTTGACCCAGAGAATTTAGTCAATGCAGGTTTTAACTATGTAGGCTATGGCCGCAGTCTAGAAGCAAAAGAAAGCTTATGAAAAAAGTTGCAATAATTGGTGCTGGTTTACAAGCAAAGAGACGCACACCGGCTATTTTGGAAGACCCAAACTACGAAGTTAAATGGGTTGTAGATTTAATTCCCGAGCGAGCAAAAAAACTAGCCACTCAGGCGAACGCTCAATCAGAGGTGAGCTGGAAAAAGGTGCTTGCCGATAATAACCTTGACGTTGTTTTAGTTTTAACTTATCCAAACTCCCATGCAGAAATTTCCATCGCTGCTATGAACTCTGGCAAAGATGTTCTCTGCGAAAAACCAATTGCTAAAACCGAAAAAGAGGCACAAGAAATGGTTTTAGTTGCCAAGCAAACAAAAAAAATTCTTAAAACCGGATTTAATCATCGCCATCACCCTGCGATTTCTGAAGCTTATCGATTGTTTAAACAAAACATCATCGGTAAGCCCGTTTTTGGCCGTGGTCGGTATGGAATCGCCGGTCGAAAAGGCTTAGAAAAGGAATGGCGCTCAGATCCAAATATAATTATCGGTGGTCAATTTATGGACCAAGGAATTCATCTGGTGGATCTTTTTCGCTGGTTTTTAGGAGACGTGGAAAAAACTACTGGGTTTGTTAGCACAAATTATTGGCCAATTTCTCCTCAGGAAGATAACGGCTTTGCACTTCTCCACCACAAGCATGGTGTGACCTCAAGTATTCATTCAAGTCTAACTCAATGGATAAACTTATTTGAGTTTGAAATTTATGGGGAGAAAGGTTCGCTTACAGTCAATGGTCTAGGAGGCACTTATGGAGTTGAAAAATTGACTGTTTCTCTGCACGACGCCAACGGCCCATTTTCCTATCAAACTACTGAGTTTCGTGGTAATGATATTTCTTGGAAAAAGGACTGGGAGGAATTTACTGCTGCGGTTGAATCACGGAAAGAGCCAGAAGCCAACTCCGTCGTAGGATTAGAAACTCTGAAAATAGTAAATGCCGTCTATCTCTCATCAAAAACTGACCGTGCAATTAACCTCAAAAAATGAAAGCTCTCATCACTGGTATCAATGGTTTCATTGGATCTTACCTTTCCGAACATCTTAGTCAAAATGGTTACATAGTCGAAGGTACTTCGCGTCAAAAAATAAACCTAAAAAATTATAAAGTTTACCAATCCGCTTTAGGTAATTTGGAGGAAATAGCAAATTTAATCACGAAGTCAAAACCCGATGTTATTTTTCATTTGGCCGCTCAAAGTAATATCCCCTACTCATTTACTCATCCACAGGAAACTCTAGAAGCAAATACAATCACTACAGTAAATTTCCTTGAGTATCTTAGAGAGAGAAAATCAAAAACAGTTTTTATATCAATCGGTTCTTCCTCAGAGTACGGCCACTCAACAAAAAAACTTTTGACTGAGAGTTCCTCACTTAACCCTTCTAGCCCCTATGCCATTAGTAAGCTTGCTCAAAGCCATTTTGTAGACTATTATAGAAAATCTTTTGAAATAAAAGCAGTACATGTCCGTCCCTTTGCAATTGTTGGGCCTGGCAAAAAAGGTGATGCGATTTCTGATTTTGCCCGCGGAATAGTCGCAATTGAAAAAGGACAGCAGGTAAAACTCTTAGTCGGCGATCTTTCTCATTCCAGAGATTTTCTTGATGTTAGAGACTGTGTCAGCGCCTTAGGTTTGATAGCTGAAAAACCTCTCTCTCCAAGTTATAATATTTGTTCGGGGAAAGGAATCAAACTAGAGGATTTACTCAGTAAATTAATTACTTTTTCAAGTGCTAAGGTTGTGGTCGAGAAAGATCCCGAGAAGACCCGCCCATCAGATGACCATATAATTATTGGTAATTCTGCTAAACTGAAGGCTTTGGGTTTTAAACCCCAGATTCAAATTGATCAGACTTTATCTGATATTTTGGATTACTGGAGAAATCATAACTAAAAATGGAAAATAATCCAAAAGTAACAATAGTAATCCCCTGCTTAAACGAGGAAAGGCTGATTGCTGATGTAATAACTGACTGCCGCACTGGACTGGAAAAGGCAACAATAGCTGGCCAAATTCTAATTATGGATGGGGGAACCGATGGGTCTGGTGAGATTGCTCGTGAACTCGGGGCTGAGGTGGTAAAGCCAAAGAAGTTGGGCTTAGGATTAGCCTATATCGAGTCTCTACCCCATATAAAAAATAATTTTGTGATCATGGGGGATGCTGACGGTACCTATGATTATAAAGAGATCAATGTATTTATTGAAAAACTTGATCAAGGTTATGATTTTGTCATGGGGACGAGGTTAAAAGGTTGGATTGAAAAAGATGCTATGCCAAAACTACATAGATATTTTGGAACACCGCTTACTACTTGGCTACTTAACAGACTTTTCAACTTAAATTTTTCCGATGTCCAATGTGGTATGAGGGCAATGACGAAGGAGGCTTTAGAAAAAATCGATCTTAAGTCTAGAGGCTGGGAATATGCTCCTGAAATGGTAGTAAAAGCTGGACTTTTGAGATTGAAAACTACCGAAGTTCCTATTCATTTTTATAAAGATAAAAAGGGTCGGATAAGTCATTTGAAACGTGGTGGTTGGTTGACACCCTGGTACGCTGGCTGGGTAAGTCTTAAGATTATGTTGTTATACGCACCAAACTTTGTCTTTTTTATTCCAGGAGTCTCTGCTTTTTTGCTCGGATCGATAATTATATTTGCTTGCATCTTTGATCTAATACCCCAGCTTCAGTTTCACTTTGCTTTACTTGGACTTGTTCTCACTATAATTGGATACCTAGTAATTCAGTTAGGTCTACTGTCAAAGGTTTTTAGTGACCTTAATAAGTATTATAAAGACAAACTTGTTGTTTTCGTTGAGGATAATTTTTCTTACGACAAAGGAATGCTTTTTGGGGGTTTAATAGTTCTATCAGGTTTTATTTTCAGTTTATTCTTGTTAAGTCAATGGGTGACAAGTGGGCTAAAACTTGAGAGAATTTCTACTTATGGTATTTCCGGACTTACATTAATTACACTTGGTTTTCAAACACTTTTTTTTACATTTATTTACGAAGTCTTTAGAATTTCTAAAGAAGACAACTAATTATGACAAAAAGCATCAAAACAAAAGATAGTGACCAATACAATAAATGGTGGTCCGAACTTAGCTCCAGCAATGCAGAAGATCCCGGAACACTTTATAGAGCTGAGCTAATTCAGAAAGAAATCAGAATGTTAAAGGTTAGATCAATTGTTGATGCAGGATGTGGAACAGGAGAATTTATTAAAAGGTTACGAATAGACCCCGAACTAAAAGGTGTTAAGTTAGCCGGATTTGATGTAGCCGATCAGGTAATCGAGAGTAACAAGAAGAAATTTCCCGAAGTTGAGTTCTTCACCCTAAATTTGAATGAGAAAACAGATTTGAAGAAAGATTTTGACTTGGTCGTCTGCAGCGAAGTTATTGAGCATCTTGAAAATTGGCGAATTTCTATTGCTGATCTAGGGCAAATGGTTAAAAAAGGTGGTTACGTCTTAATTACAACCCAATCAGGCAAGCGGTATAAACACCATTTAGCTATCGCGCATTTACAACATTTTACAATTGAGGAGATCAGTAGCGAACTGAAAATTAATAACTTAAAGGTTATTAAATCTTTTTACAGTGGCTGGCCTTTTATGAACTTGAAAAACATTTTGACCACGATTTTTTATTCTCAAATCGAGAAGGGTCTCATGAAAAGCAAAAAACAAGGTATCCTCAACAGGTTTATTTTCAAAGTTTTCAAAGTACTTTACAACATCTCTTCTAAGTCTAGTGGTCCACAGATCTTTGTGCTAGCACGAAAAATCAGTTAATAATGAAAAAGCGCTTAAGCAAGGCTTTCAAAAAGGTTAATACTACCCTAAATAAATATGAAAGTTTACGTCAGTTCATTATTTATGTATTAATTGGTAGTTTTGCTTCACTTTCGGATTTATTTATTTTATTTTTCCTTGTCGAATATCTTCATGTTCATTATCTAGTAGCAGCCGCTGTGTCCTTTACAACTCTTGCTCTAGTTACTTTTTATTTGCATAAAAACTTCACTTTTAAACACAAGGGTAAGTCAAATAAACTAAGATTCTTGATTTTTGTCATTATTGGTTTGTCAGGTTTGTTTTGGAATATCTTTTTACTCTTTATTTTTGTTGAAAAATTTCAACTTTATTACCTATTTGCAGCGGTTCTAATTAAGTTTATTGTACTAGTTTGGAATTTTACTCTGAATAAGTTTGTAACCTTCCGCATTTTGAAGGAAAAGGAAGAAATTTCTGAATTTGTAACATGAAGAAATTAGATAGGCTAATCAAGAGAGTTAATAACTTAAGCTACCTTTTTCCGCTTATTGCTTTTCTTCTTCCGTTTATTTTTTACTTTGGAGTTTTTTTTGGTCGTTCTTTTGGGCTAGAATGCGCAACCGGGGTCATGGGGACAAATTCCCCTTACCAACAAACTGTTGTTGACCATACTTTATGTAACGACATATCAGACAGTGGGGCTTTTGCTTGGAACCATGGGCCACTAAATATTAAATCTGTTGCTGAATATTCACAATTTAAACTCCCATTATGGAACCAAAATAATGGGATTGGGGTCCCTTTAGCGGCTAACTTTATATCCTCAGCTTATTACCTACCAAACCTATTTTTTTCTTCATTTAAGAGCGTTTTTGCATTTGACCTTTATTTTATTTTGAGAATGTCAATTGCTTCTTTAGGAATGTATTTATTCCTACGAACTTTTAAGCTTTCTAAACTTCTTTGTTTGATTGGTTCTGTAATTATTTTCCTTAATGGGTACGTTACTTACATACCAACAATTTCCCATTTGAATGTCGATATTCTTCTACCCTGGATAGCTTTTTTAATAGCCAAAGCCTTTGAGACGAGGAAAATTAAATATTTTATTTTCCTGGCATTTGTTACTGCTCTTTCACATCTTGGGGGTATGCCAGAGTCAAGTGTCTTTGTGGCCCTATTTTATGTAGCATTTAGTCTTTTCTTGGTTTTATTTATCGAAAAAACTAAAAAATTGCCCTTACTTTTTTTGCTCACAGGGAGTTTTTTACTTAGCTTTTTGCTGGCATCAATCCTCATCGTACCTGGTGCAGAATATTTAAAATATGGGTTCAGTTACCACCAACCAGGACAATCTCAACCTCATTCGATTCCCCCTCAGCATCTTGTCTTTTTAGCTTTTCCAAAAATATTTGGCTCGCTGTGGGGAAGTTTAGCTTATCAGCCACTGCTTAGTTTTCCAATTTACAACCTTGAGTATATCGGATCATTTACTACTTTCATTTTCCTTAATTCAATTGCATTTTTATTCCTGTACTTCAACAAGCTGAAGTCTGATAAAAATTTCAAGTATTTAGCTTTTTTTATTGTGTTTCTATCTCTAATGCTAGCTCAATATTATGGCTTTTTAGAAATTCCATTATTTACAAAGCTACCTGGTTTTTCTCAAACAAATTTTCCCAAATACAGCTTAACTTTAATTAATTTGTTATTTGCTTCAATTACAGTCCTAACGATCGACTTTATTGTGAAATACAAAACAAAGATTGTCCCAGCAATTTCTTTCGTTATTTTCTCTTCGATCAGCTTGTTCCTATTCCTAAAACTTAGGTCAAAGGCCCTTTCACTAGGTACGGAAAAATTCGAGGTTTTAATTATGCAATTAGCACTGAGTGAAATTGTGGTTATCTTAACTACCTTAGTTTTATTCTTTAGCTGGTTAGTAAAAAGAAAATGGCTGATATTTACTGCTCTGCTGATAATCTGTGGTGTTGAATTGTTCTTGTATATACCAAATCGAGGTGATCTAATGAGACGTGATAGTTATCGCCAACCTCCATTTATTAACTACTTAAGAAAACAGTCTAGTGAGAATTTTAGGACCTTTTCGCCTGACCAAATTCTCTACCCCAACCTAAATGCAATTTACAATATTAACGATGTCAGGAATCTTGATGCTATCTGGCCAAAAACTTATTACGATTATCTTAAAGAATTTGTTGTCCCAGACATTGATAAAACAGCCATGCGTTTAACGGGAATAAGAGAAGGTAATACTAAAGATGCCAAACTCTTTAACAATACTTTTTTTGATCTATTGAGCGTCAAATATATGCTTTCTTACAACGATATCAATTCATTTGAAGATTTACAGGAAATTTCGCCTTACTTAGATCAGGTTCAAGATACACAAGCCCTAAAAAAAGATTTCTTTACAATTGAAGGTCAAACAAAGCCGATCCTTTTTGAACATCCCCCTCATTCGGTATCACTAAAAATGACTAAGCCTATTTCTGCAAAGTATTTCTATCTTTATCCTGCTTTATCAGACAAAGTATTTAACAAAAAGAACTCGGGAGATGGTGTAAGATTCATAGCAAAAATAAAAAGTGATGAGAAAGTTATATCCCAGCAGGCAATCGCTATCGATCCGAAAAGCAATAAATCTGACCAAAAATGGTCAAGTATAAAACTTGGGCCAATCGATACCGACAAGAACCTTTCTTTAACGCTGCAAACTGATCCTCTCTCCTCCGCTAACTTTGACTGGGCGGGTTGGGGAGGTTTTCTTTGGGATACTCAAAGTAAGCGCTCAACACCCTATCAATATAACCAGGTCTACAATAAGGAAATAAAGGTTTCTGAAAATTCCAATTTTGTTCCAAGACTTCATCCAATAGAGAAGATAATTTGCGTTAGTAAAGAGGACCAAGTTTTTCCAGAAATGAGAAAAGACGAACAAATGATAAAAACAATTGGAATCGGATTTGGCCCCACCTGTAAAGCTCGATCGTATAGTAAAGAGGTATCAGTTTCTCACCAAAACTTCATTGACCAAAGTGTCACTTTTAATTACTCCTCTCCTCACAATGCTTACATAATGCTATCAAACCAATACTATCCTGGTTGGGAATTGACCGTAAATGGAAAGAAAGTCCCAATTGAAAGAGTTAACTATACATTTCAAGGATTCGAGCTAGCACAAGGTCAAAACGTGAAAGTAGAGTTAACCTACCATTCAAAATCCACTAACATCGGTCTCTTTATTACTTTGATCTCGCTAGCAACCTCTGCTTACTTAATTGTTAAGTTGGGGGAAAGAAAATTAAATTAAAGCTCTTTTGTAAACTTTAAAATATTCAAACGCTTCGGATTCCACAGACTGTTCATAAAAAATTTTTGCTTTCTTATTTTTACCATTCTTGAGTTTTATTAACATCTTATTCATCAAGTCATCACTATCTCCAGGTTCAAAAAGACTATCTTGATTATTTATACCAATAATTTCTGGTATCCCACCTATATTTGCTCCAATAACGTCAAACCCATATGTGACCGCGTTAATTAAAGTAAATGGAAAAGGCTCAAACCAATTAGAGGGAACAATTATTGAGTCTATATCTTTAAACTCACTGACAAGCTTTGTGTGATCATATTTTCCCCTAAATTCTACTCTCTTGTCGCCAGAAGCCAAATCAAGACAGTATTTACTATAAATTGGGTCATGCTTTTTATCACCAAAAATTACCAGACGAGCCGCAGGGTTTTTAATCCTTCTAAATGCTTTTATGACTAAATGCCCACCCTTGCTTGGTTGCAGGGTTCCAGTAAAGGCGAACCGATAATTTCTATCTACAACTCTATACCTTTCACCTGAAGTGTTGTAACCGTGCCTAATCTTCTGCCATTTAGTCGTATCAACTCCATTCTTTTGGAACATTTTTTTAAGAAAGTTTGCAGCATAGGCAATAGTAGTAGCATTATTCAACAAGTCATTTACTGCATTCCATCTTTCCTGTCTCAGTTTTTCGTTATTTTTAAAACAATAATGAAGGCATTTTGGATCAAAGTTTGAGCCCCCACAAAGCTCACCGTTTTTCCTCAATAAGGTGGCTGTAGGACACAGTAACCAATAATCAGTCAATGTAAGAACGTAAGGTATCTTTAAATCGTTGATCGTTTTAATAATATCTCCCATTCGTGAGGAGTGCGTAACATGTACAATATTTGGTTTCGTCTCAAGTATTAATTTCTCTAGCCTTTCATTTTTAGTTCCGTTTTCCCAATACAATTTTCTGTCTCTTTGACTATCACCATTATGATGTGAAAAAAATGTTACTGGCATACCCCTGTAATTGATTCGTTCTAAGTCATCAGTTGCAACGTCATTAGAAGGTTTGTAAGCCCAGACTGCAGTTTCAACCCCAAGATCCCGGTTATAACGGCCTAGGTTGTCTGTAAGCAATTCGGTTCCCGTATAAAAGTAAGGAAAGTATTGATGTAATATGTACAAAACCTTCATAGGTTTTTTTTATACCAGTTGATAACTTGCGTTAAACCTTCTTCTAAAGGACTAAATTTAAAACTTGTTAGTTCGTCCAGCAGCAAAGAGTTTGAAACATCGATATGGTTGGGATCAATTTGTCTTTTTTCCTGATGTGAGATCATAATTTTACTTTTAGAAATCTTTTCTATCATCAATACTAGATTTTTTAGTGTTGTACCCTGTCCAGTTGAAACATTGATTATTTGAAAACTCGCCTTTTTATTCAGCAACTGATGAATTATTTTAGCTAAATCCTTAACGTATATGTAATCTCGTCGAGCAGAATCCGATCCGTATAGTATAAACGGTTGCTTCTGAAGCGCGCTCAAAATTAATTTTGCAACGACTCCCTGATCTCGATTTACTGGCTGCCTTTCTCCATACACGCTGGATATTCTGAGTATTTTTAGGTTATTTCTCGGCAAATTTTTAGATAAATTCAACAATTCTTTTTCCAACTCCTTTTTTTGCTTTCCATAGTCGGTCCAAGGTTCAACTTGACTTTTCTCTGTAAGTTTGGACTTTTTTGGCCGATATAACATACCTGCACTTGAAGTCAAAATTATAGGAACACCTTTTCCCATTGGTATTTTAGTGAGGCTAACAAGCGCTTCTAAAGGGCCTCTGATATCTGATTTCTTCTTAATTGAGTCGGCTGGAATGGCGCCACCAACAGCCCAGACAATTCCGGAAACTTCTCTTTTACCTAACTTCTCCAACTCTTTAAAGTTTTTGTTTACGTCCAATTTAACCACCTCAATATTTCCTTTAACTTTAAATTGTGGTGGTGTAGAGTATCTATCCACAGCTATAACAAAGTTTTTTTTAGCTAATTCTTCCACCAGTGACGAACCTATAAAACCGTTTGCTCCAACAATTATGTACTTCTTCATATCCCCATTTCCATCAATTTTTTAAAATTGCTCGTCTCTTTTGTCAATCCATTTTTTCTTAGTCTCACAGTAAGTATATTTGCCAATAAAGTTCCTGAGGTCATGGAGGCAAGTTTTGACATAATCAAGTTTTTGTCATAGTCGATTGTCTGAGTGTCGGTCAAGAAACGTTCAAATCGGGAAAAGTTTTCAGTGAATTCCTCCTCCCAAATGGAGTTGAAAGTCACATCGTTTCTTTCATTTTCGCCAAAAACGTCTAGGTATTTTTTTGTCCAGTTTTCAGAAATTCCCATTCCGTGTGCTTTATTTGTAATTGAATAGACAATATTACTAAGATACTCGTTATCAAGCTCAGAAATATCTTCTTCAAATTTAGTTACTTCTAGATTAAAGCTCTCATTAATCACAAGAGTATCAACGAAATAGCGTTTAAAAAAATATTCTGGTGACCTAGTATGAGAATGAATTACTGCTTCAGTAGGTAAGAATCCTATCTTTAGACCCTTTTTTATATAATTTATTGATAGATGAAGATCTTCTGCGTAGGTAACTTCTTCATTGTATTTTTCCTTTTTAATATCCTCAGCTCTATGTAGAACGAATACATCCTCTATCAGAGTTAACTTCCTTTTCTGGCTGAAGTCTAATTGATCAAAATTTCTGACACCTGAAACCCAAATATCATTCAAACTGTTATTGGACATAAACTTTGAATGTTCGTAAACAGACCAGATAGCAAATATATCAGCGTCAATTCGAGGTATTTGCCTGACTGATACTGCAGCGGCTAAGTTGTTCTCGAGCTTACTGACAAGGGTAGATGCAAGGTCCAAAGAGTAAGGAATAGCATCTGACACAGCAATTATAATATAGTCTCCGCTTGCTTCTTTAATACCAACATTTCTTGATTTCCCGTGTCGAAATTCCTCAGATGGGATTTGAATAATCTTACAACCGTGCTCCTCAGCAATCTCTAAAGTATTATCTGTTGAACCCGAATCAACAATAATAACCTCTACTTTCTTAAAACCATTTTGATGGGTATATTTCTCAAGTATTTCTTCAAAAAAGCTCGGGGAGTTTTTTGTATTAATTACTACCGATAAAACCTTACTAAAATCCTTGCTCGTTACATTTTCAATACCGGAAAGATCCTTCAGTAGCTTTTTATTTTTGTTTAGTTGTTTCTTAGAAATGTATTTTTTAAGATGGGCCGGTAAAATTAAATGTAAGTCGTCTTTTCTTTTAAACCATCTTTTTGCAAGCTCTGCCAGCCCCCTTTTTCTAAAAGATCGATAATCGTCAATGAATACTTTTTTTAGATAATTAAAACTTAGCTTATTACCTGAGTATTCATTATCATCCCAATCCTCCAAACTTATTTCATTCAAAAAAAAAGGAGTAAAAAACTTATCAATTTTCAATTTTGTCGTACTAAGAAGTTTTCTAAAAATCTCCATAGTCAATTTCTACTCCTAACCTTCAATAGTTTTTTGAGTCTACTTTTTAGGCGGTTGGGTAAGGTATTCTCCAAACTAGTTATTCTCTTTTGAAGATTCCTGTTTTCCTCCTGAAGCAAACGTACGTTCTTTATCTCTTCTTCTTTAAACTTTCTATGATCGTCTTCCACTGACTTCAAAAAAGCTCTCACAATATAGATTGGCTTTTTCATTTCGGGATTTTCATTTGTACTCACTGCTTCACCCAAACTCAGTTCGAAAAAGTACTGATATGCTACAGCGTCATTGGAGACTAGCTTCTTTATAGAGGCTTCATTGGCACTTAAACCGAATTCTGAAAGTATTTCTTTAAGTTTATCTTCAGGGAAATCAAAGCTCGATTGAAAAATATCACTGATCTTATAACCTGCTCTCTTGGCCAGCTCAGAAAAAGTTTCTTTAGTAAAATATTTTAGGTGAGTGTTATCCAAAATACCAGTACTTTCAGGAACAAAATTGCCGCCCAGCAACTCTAACCTAACCGAGATATGAGCTATGTTTGGAATGGAAACCAAAATTGATCCGTCTGATTTAAGAAATTTTTTCATTCGAACCAAAACCTTCTCTGGATCCTTAAGATGTTCCAAAACATCAGCAAAAATAATGTGATCAAATTTCTTACCAGAAATCCTTCCTTCCCAACTTTCTGATTCAACGTCATCACGCAAAACCGTTTTACAAAAAACCTCAGCTTTTTTTGCATCCTCTTCATCAATTTCCAACCCAATCACTTGGCAATGCTTTTTTTTAACCAATAATTCCGCGAAATACCCAGAAGCGCAACCAACATCAAAAACCAAAGACTTAGCCTTAATTTTGTCAAATATCATCGTGGAAGTACTGTTTTTATCTTTTAAATTAATTCCGGACGTGTATTTACTCATGGGTTTCCCAGGAATGTTTTAGATTCACTACCCCCTCTCCAAAACCACTACCAAAAACTTTAAAAGTGAGGACTTTCTCTTTATAATCCAAAATTTGTTTATCTGTGTCTCCAAAGACCGCTACAATCAAATAATAGTCTCCTGGAAGAAGGTTAGGTCGAGTATACTTTATTCGAAATTTTTCCTTACTTGTTATTTTTATTTTGTCCAACAAAGTATTTGTTCCAAAACAATAAGTGTTATCAGCTCGGTAAATTGCTATCCCAAAATTAATGCTCTTTTTCCCTAGCTTATTTAATTTGACTTCAAAAACCATATCCTCTAGAAAATCAAAAACATTCTTTCTTGCACCAGTTGCATCTAAACTTGCAACAGAATTAATTATGGATTTCTCATTTTTACTTTTCGAGGTAGTCAGCTTCTGCTCTTCACTTTCACTATTAAGCTTGAGGTATTGTAAAATTGCCTGATTTGGCGCCCCAATTGTTTTTACCTTTCCGTGCTGCATTAAAAGTACTCGATCACAAAAATCACGAACTGCTCCAAGCTCATGAGAAACGAAAATTATTGTTTTCCCCTCCTTTTTCATTTTGTAAAAAACGTCGAAACACTTTTGTTGGAAAACACTATCACCAACTGCCAAAACTTCATCAATGACTAATATATCGGCTTCTGCTTGAATCGCAATTGAAAAAGCCAGTCTTACCTGCATTCCTGAAGAGAAATTCTTCAACTTTTGATCAAGGAATTCTCGAAGCTCGGCAAAATCGATTATCTGATCAAACTTTTCTTCTGTTTGTTTTTTCGATAAACCAAGAATTGCCGCGTTGAGAAAAACGTTTTCGCGGGCGGTTAGTTCAGGATTAAATCCCACCCCCAACTCAATAAATGGTGACAAAGAGCCAGCAATTGTAACTTTTCCTGAAGTTGGCTGGTAAATTCCGGCGAGAATTTTCAATAAAGTGGACTTACCAGAACCATTAGCGCCAATGATTCCAAAAAATTCTCCTTTTTTTATTTCGAAACTAACACTGTCTAAGGCCTTAAATTTTTCGTAGCTTTTGGGATTAAAAATATTAACGAAATGCTGTTTAACAGTTGAAAGTTTCTCGTGTGGTAGCTTAAAAACCTTGGAGACATTTTCAACTTTGACAAGCATTTCTGAGTCTTTAGCCATCAGATTTCCTCCGCAAAGCTTTTGGCTGAGATATTAAAAAACCAAAGCCCAAAGACGAATATCACCACTACAATGGTTGGTGCCAAAAAAGCCAGGGGCATTCCCATCATTTTCCAAGTAGTTAACACGTCCTGTGAGATAAGGGACCAACGAGCATCCTGAATTATTTGTGTGACTGGATTTAGCATAATAACCCACCTAAGGGCCTCTGGAATAAAGATGACCGGATAAATTAATGGAACAGCATAAAACCCAACCTGTAAGACGACTTCCCAAATGTGAGAGAAATCTCGAAATTTGGTAAAAAATGTGGCTAAAACTAAACTTAATCCAAGAATAAATACTACCAGCTCAAAGACTAAAGGCAAGATCAGTAAAGCATGGTAATCGGGAATCACGTGAGAAGCGAAGAGAAAAACAAAAATAATTACCAGATTCAGGGCAAAGGTCAAAAGCGAAGTAGTGATCGCCGAGAGTACGATAACAAACTTAGGGAAATTGATCTTTCGAATCAGGTCGCCTCGACTAACGATCGAGTGCATCCCGCTCATCGTCGCTTCTGCAAAAAATGCCCAAAACATGATACCTACCAAAAGATAGACTGGATAATTTGGGATACCTTTTCCAAGACTGAAAAAATAAGTAAAAATAACGTAGAGAACCCCAAAAAGCAGGAGTGGTTTTACCAGAGACCAAACATACCCCAAGACTGATCCGGAATACTTGAGTTTGAAGTCAGTCAACGCTAACTGCAGAGTAAGATTTAAAAGGTTTGTTTTCTTCATGAAAATAATAATGACAGGAAGCTATTTTACTAAAAAACCAGAGCTAAATGCAATTTAATTCAAAGTAGCAATAGTCCGAGCAAGTTTTTCCGAATCGTGTCGAATCAGACTTCGCTTTAGCTTATCTCCACTTGTTTTTTCTATTGGATCTTGAGCCAGGAAATCTTCACGAATTATTTTGTAACCATTATCTTTCAAGTCGTCTTCGACTGGAGCATCGTTCTCAGCGGCATAGTGTTTAATTATTTCTTCGGGTAGCTCCTTATTGTTGATAAGAATGAAATCCAAACACTCTCCCAAATATTTTTGAATCTCGTTAACAAAATCGCTGGCTTTGAAGCCATAGGTTTGTCCGTATTTGGTCATTAGATTTACTATGTAGATTTTTTTGGCACGGGAACTGCAAATTGCCTCGGCAATTTTAGGAACTATTATGTTGGGGAGTAACGAGGTGTATAAATCCCCTGGCCCGATCACTATCAGATCTCCTTCTGCTATCGCTTGGAGAGTCTGTTCATAAGCATTTGGTTGCGGATCAAGCGTTAATTTTGTAATCCCCAACTTACCGTCATGTTTCGGTAAATCAATATCGTTTTCACCCTTAACCACTGAACCATCGGAATATTCTGCTACTAAGTTTGCATCACTTAAAGTAACTGGGAGAACTCGACCTTTAATATTTAAAACTCTACTAGCTTCTTCCAAAGCCTTTTCCATCCCACCACTTACCTCTGCTAGGGCGGTCAAAAACAAATTCCCAAAACTGTGCCCCTCCAAACCCTCACCCTTGCTGTAACGATAGCTAAAAAGCTCTCGCATAAGAGAAGAGTCCTTTGACAGGGCGACCAAGGCTTGACGCAAATCCCCTGTCGGTAGCTGGCCAAACTCATCTCTAAGACGCCCCGAGGAACCACCAGAGTCCATGGTTGAGATGACCGCGGTGATGTCAGTGAAATTTTTTTTCAGTCCAGAGAGCACAGTGTAGGTCCCAGTCCCGCCACCGATGACCAAAATTTTTTTATCGTTCATGAAAATCTAGAGGACAGTATTTTTAAAATACTCAAGCGTTTTGTGTAAACCTTCTTCAAGTGAAGTCTTTGGCTTCCAACCAGTTGCGTCCATCAACTTTTTTGAACTGGCGTAGTTGGCTCGGGCATCTCCTGCCCTTTCCCCCAAATCTTTGATTTCGACTCGGTAGCCAACAATTTTGAAAATTAACTCAACTGTGTCAATGATTTTTGTCCCAACATCAGTCCCAACGTTGAAAATTTGCAGACCCTTCTGGTCCAAAACTGCCGTATGGGCGAGGGCTAAATCCTCAACATAGATGAAATCTCTGACTTGTTCTCCGTTCCAGTAGAGTGGGATTGGCTCTTTTTTTAAAGTTGCTTTGATGAAATTGGGAATCGCGTGTGTTTCCGGTTCGTGGCGCTCATTAGGTCCAAAGGGGTTGAAGTAGCGCAGGTGAATAACGTCAAAATCGTAAAGTTTGTGGTAAACATTGATAAAAGCTTCCATCGCGACTTTTGAGGCGCCATACTGATTGGTCTGTAGTCCTCCAGGTGAATCCTCAGTCAACGGCAGTTTGTCAGTCTCTCCATAAACTGTTGCAGAAGAGGAAAAAATAATCTTTTTGACACCCTGGTTTTTCATTGCCTCAAGCAATTTAACGCTGTTGACGACATTGTTCTCCGCGTATTTCACTGGATCTTTAACCGACTCAGAGACAATGATCGAGTTAGCCAAGTGAATTACTGCATCAAAACCTTTGATAGCGTTTTCAATTGCCCCCTGGTCCGACAAATCTATTTGTTCAAATTCGGCCCGTGCATCAATATTTTCTTTAAACCCAGTCGCAAGATTGTCGATCACCTTAACACTGTGACCTGCGTCTAGTAAGACCCTGTTGATGTGGGATCCTATGAAACCAGCCCCACCGGCGACAATAACCTTCATGCAAACCATTATAGCCGAAAAACAACTATTGACAAAATTTCTCAATAATATATTATCTCTTCGGGTGTTACCCTAACCCCGACTCCACAAGAGCCGGGGTCTTTAATTCTAGACGGTTTTGTCCCAACCCTGGTCAATTGGCCTCCCAAGTGTTATACTAGCCCCTGCTTCAAACTATGCTCAATTTTTTAGGAAAAATTCTTGATTCTAACGAGCGGGAAATTGATAAACTAAAACCAATTGTTGACGCAGTCAACGCGCTCGAACCTGATTTCAAAAAACTCTCTGATTCAAAATTAAAAGCCAAAACAGCCGAGTTCAAAAAACGTCTTGAGGACGGGGAGACTCTGGATGAACTCTTGCCTGAAGCTTTCGCGGCCGTCCGCGAAGCTTCCCGAAGGACAATCGGTCAGCGCCATTTTGATGTGCAGATAATGGGTGGAACCACCCTCCATCAGGGGAAAATTGCTGAGATGCGCACTGGAGAAGGGAAAACTTTGGTCGCGACTCTTCCGCTTTACCTCAACTCTTTAACCGGCAAAGGTGTCCATCTAGTTACGGTCAATGATTACTTGGCCAAACGAGATGCAGAGTGGATGGGACCGATTTTCCACGCTCTTGGAGTCAGTGTTGGTGTCATCAATCACGAAGTTTCCTATATTTTCGATCCCAACCCAAGGACAGAAAAGGAAGAGGAAGGTGAGATAAAGATGGACCCAGAGCTTTCGCTCTCCCCCGAACAAGAAGGCCTAGGGGTTGGGAAATTTTTACGTGAAATCAACCGACGCGAGGCCTACTATGCTGACATCACCTACGGAACTAACAACGAGTATGGTTTTGACTATCTCAGAGACAACATGGCGCAAAGTTTTGACACAATGGTTCAGCGAGACCCTAACTTTGCCATCGTCGACGAGGTTGATTCAATTTTGATAGATGAAGCTCGTACCCCTTTGATTATTTCTCAAGCAGCGGAAGAATCCACTGAAAAGTACTACCAATTTGCCAAAATGATTGAACGCCTCAACCCTGAAACCGATTTCGTCATTGACGAGAAAATGCGAACCAGCAACCTCACCGAGATTGGAATTTCAAAAATTGAAAGAGCACTTGGCGTAGACAATCTTTACGAAAAGGATTTTGACACCGTCCATCACCTCGAAGAAGCACTCAAAGCCAAAGCACTTTTTTTGAAAGATCGTGATTACGTCGTCAAAGACGGTGAAGTGATCATCGTCGATGAGTTTACTGGTCGTCTCATGCCCGGTCGTCGCTACAGTGAAGGTTTGCATCAGGCAATCGAAGCCAAAGAAAATGTCGAAATCCAGAGAGAAAGCCAGACACTAGCGACAATTTCTTTTCAAAACTATTTCCGGCTTTATGACAAGCTAGCCGGAATGACGGGGACTGCCTCCACTTCCGCGGAAGAATTTCACAAAGTCTACACACTAGATGTCGTGATAGTACCAACCAATAAACCAGCGGTTCGGGAAGACTTGCCAGATCTAGTTTACAAAAATGACAAGGCCAAATACGAAGCAATCGTCAAAGAAATCGCCGAACTTCATAAAAAAGGCCAACCAGTGCTGGTCGGAACTACCTCAATTGATAAAAACGAATTGCTTGGCAATTTATTGAAAAGAAAAGGTGTTCCCCACCAATTATTGAACGCCAAAAATCACGAAAAAGAAGCGCAAATTATCGCCGACGCCGGACAAAAAGGCGCAGTGACAATGGCAACCAACATTGCGGGACGAGGTGTCGATATCAAACTCGGTGAGGGTGTTGCTAAACTTGGAGGTCTTTTTGTTCTGGGAACCGAGAGACACGAGGCCAGACGAATCGACAATCAGTTGCGGGGACGTTCTGGTCGTCAAGGAGACCCAGGGGCCACTCGCTTCTTTGTTTCACTGCAAGACGACATCATGCGACTTTTTGGCGGAGATGCGGTCGAGCGAGTCATGAACGCTTTCAAATTGCCTGACGATGTACCAATCGAGGCAGGACTAGTGAGCAAGGCGATTGAACAGGCTCAAGGCAGGGTCGAGGGAAATAACTTTGACGCAAGAAAAAGAGTCGTTGATTACGACGATGTGATGAATAAGCAGAGAGAAATAATTTATTCCATGCGTCGAGAACTCCTAGAGTTAACTGATCCGAAAAACGAAGACAAAGAGGAAGCTCAAAAAGAATTGCGAGCCCAGGTTTTAGATAAAATCGACGAGGCGATCGAGCTGCTGGTCGGGCTCTCTTCTGGTGAAGCAGGAACCATCAATCACGAAGAAGCTTTAAACGAATTTTTCACAATTGTTCCTTTTGACGAGGCAAGCAAAAAAGAAATTTCGAAAAAAATAGAAGCAGAACCAGACCCGGAAAAAATCAAAACCGAATTCAAAAAAATCACTACCGAAATTTTTGAAAATCGTGAAAAACAGTTAGGTAACGATCTGTCTCGTGAGATTGAAAAAGTGGTAATGCTCTCGGTTATCGACACTCTCTGGATTTCACACTTGGATGACGTAGATGATCTGAGAGAAGGTGTGGGTTTACGCGGTTATGCCGGACGAGATCCTCTGGTGGAGTATAAAAATGAAGCTTACAAACTTTTTGAGAAACTCGTTGATAGTATTGATTACGAAATCGTCCACCGCATTTTCAAAGTCCAACTCGTCCCCAATGAACAAACTAATGCTTCAACCACGACCGGTCATGAGGGTCACGTCCATACTCATACACAGACCCAACCTCAAACCACACAAAGAGCAATTGCAGAGGACAAAATTGGCCGCAACGACCCTTGTCCCTGTGGATCTGGATTAAAGTACAAGAAGTGTGGCTTGATCAACTCCCCTCAACACCAAGAAAATTTGGCTAAAGTAAAAGCTTAGTTTTTCTGCTAAGCTATTAATAATGGACCTGGCTGGATTTGGTTTATTCTTCGTTATCTTTCTTAGGCTTACTGTTCCTCTTCTTATTTTCCGCTGGCCTCTTTGGGGGACGCTTGCTTCCGCAGTAGTTGATGCTCTTGATACCAACCTGGTAAAACCTTTTGGTGCTGAAATCCCCCACTATGTCCAGGTGGATAAAGTTTTGGACCTCTACTATCTCAGCATCGCCTTTTATGTCTCTCTGAAATGGGAAAACAAGCTAGCCAAAAGAACGAGCATTTTTTTGTATGTCTGGAGACTTGTCGGGGTAATTTTGTTTGAATTAAGCGGTATCAGATACTTACTTTTTATTTTCCCAAATCTTTTTGAGAATTTCTTTATTTTCTTTGAGGTTTTGCGAAAACTAAAAAAAGACTCCTGGATATCAAACTACAAAAGACTGGGTTTGGCAGTCTTCCTCCTTTGGTTACTGAAAGTGCCTCAAGAACTTATTCTTCATGTCTATCAAGTCGGCACTCCGGTTGAGACTTTTTATGCTTGGTTGAAAAGTCTTTTCTAAGTAATCGTTTTTATTTCGACCACGTCTTCGAGTGCTACTGCACCTTCATGGGCTTTTCTAACCTCTTCCGCAGATGTTGCTTCAGTCAGGCAATAAGCAAAACCTTTTTCAATGCTAAAGTGAGCATGCTGTGGTTTTAAACCCATTTTCAATGCCGCTTCTTTATAAACATTGAAACCGTTGACGGCATCTTGCTCCGTCGTACTAGGGTCTAATTTGTGAATTCCGAGAAACTCGGCCATAAAAAATCCTTTCTTTATAAATTTCTAATGCACTCAATTATAATTCTTTTCAAAAGTTTGGCTAGGAGTAAAAAAACTTAAATTCAAACTTTACTGTTTACTTTCGGTAGAGAAATTGTAAAGGTTGTTCCCTGATCGATTTTACTGTCAACTTTGATTTCTCCTTTATGTTTGTCTACAACTGCTTTTGCAATTGACAGGCCCAGCCCAAATCCCGAAGCTTTTTCCTTTGATCGAGATTGATCGGCACGATAAAAACGGTCAAAGATACGGCCTTTGTCTATCTCAGCGATCCCAACACCGAAATCGGCAATTTTGACAACCGCGTTTTTAGTTTCAACTTTGGAGGTAACAATAACTTTACTTTTTTTAGGGCTGTATTTGATGGCATTTTCCAAAATCGTCCCAAAAGCTTCTACCAAGGAGGCTTTGTCTCCTACCAATTTTGTGTCGACAAGTTTTTTCTCAATAGTAGTCTCCCGACTTTTGGCAAAGGCAGAGACTTTCTCGATGGCTTCCTCAAGGGTCTCTTTTAAAGAAATTTCTGAAGTACTCAACTCCCCACTATCTGCATAATTACTCAACCGAAGGAGTTTATCAGACAAATAGCTTAGTTTATTGACCTCTTCCAAATTGCTCTCGAGAGCTTTTTTGGCTTCGCCAATGATTTTTTTGTCACGCAAATTGACCTCCAGCTCTGTTTTCATGGTAGTTAGAGGTGTACGTAGTTCATGAGAAGCATCCGCAACAAATCTTTTTTGGTCTTCAACAACATCTTCTATTGGTCTCAGGGTCCGACCAGCAAGAAAATAGGCGGCTCCACCGGCAGCGACTAAAACTCCAAGATTTATCACAAATAAACTCAGTCTGAGTCGGGCTCTAGCTTCTTCTAAAATATCTGGCTCGTAGATTTTTATACTGATTCCCGGCCGCAGGAGTCCAAATCTTTCACTGATTGAGCTTTGTCGTTGCAGTAGTCGATCCGCCTCTCCAATCTGGATTTGGTAAATTATCAAGCTGAAAACAACAGAAACCGCCATGATAATGGCCAAATACCATAAAGTAAGTTTTAATCTGGCGGAACGAAACATTTTTCTAATCTAGGCGATAACCAAAACCTCTAACTGTTTTTATCAATTGTTTTGAGTCTGGAAAAGGCTTATCTATTTTATCTCGCAGATAACCAATATAAACCTCAACTGTGTTTGGTAAAACATCCGAATCAAAATCCCAAACTTTACTGATAATCTGTCCCTTAGTGACGACTCGACCTTTGTTTTTTGCTAAATAAGTCAGTAATGAAAATTCTTTTTTCGAAAGATCAATTTCCTTTTCTCTTCGACTCACTTGGTGAGAAATTGTATCCACCACTAAATCATCAACTTTCAATATTTCCTCGGAAAGCTGCTTTGGTCTTCGGTTCAGCGCACGCACCCGAGCTAAAAGCTCCTCAAATGCAAAAGGTTTGGCGAGATAGTCATCTGCTCCAGTATTTAGTCCAGTCACTTTGTCGCCAATGCTCCCTCTGGCAGTCAACATCAAGACTGGGGTTTGCTTGTTCTCTTCTCTTAGTTTTCTACAGATTTCCATTCCATCCATTTTCGGAAGCATCAGGTCCAAGATTATTAGATCGTAATCTTCAGAAGCGGCCAGATCATAACCATACTCACCATCATAGGCAACGTCCACGGCGTAGGTTTCTTGCTCCAAGCCCTTTTTCAAGGCATCAGCGATTTTTTTCTCATCTTCGACAACAAGCAGTCTCATTAGACTACAGATTATACAACTTAACCTGATAATTGTCTGAGAAAAGCTATTTGACAACCTAGATCTTTCTTGAAATAATTTAGTTAATGTCCAACAAAGATCTTGAGAAGTATATTGCCGCTTCGAGAGAAAAAGGTCTTCCCGATTCTGAAATTTCAGAACAACTTGTCAAAACAGGCTGGTCAGAAGACGAAGTTAAGAAAACCTTATCAAATCAACCCGCAGCTAACACGAATATTCCAGTTCCACCTCCAGCTCCGAGATTTGGAATGTGGCTCACTTTTCACTACGTCATTTTATTTATCTCACTCTACGTAGTGTCAGTTTCTGAAGGAGAAATCCTCCACTATCTGGTCAACAATTGGATCCCCGACGCTGCTGAAGATGTTTCTAATTATGGTGGTTATTTATCTACCTTACTTAGAGGTTTACTGGCTGCTTTGATCGTTGTTTATCCAGTTTTTGCGTTTCTGTTTATTTTGGCAAAAAGACAAATTTTTAAAAACCCAACCATCAGAAATTTCAAAGTTCGCAAGGTGCTCATCTATATCACTTTAGTTGTCACCTTTTTAATTATGATTTGGAAATTAGTCGAAGTCGTTTACAGCTTCCTAGGTGGAGAGATCGGCACCAGATTCTTCGCCCATTTTGCAATAACGTTTATTATTTCCGGAAGTATCTTCTTTTACTTGCTCAACGAGGTTAAAGAGGATCGCAAACTTTCATGACAAAAGACTACATTATTATTTCAATCATAACTGTTATCGTCGCCATCACCCTAGTGCTGGGTTTTTCCGTGATTGGTGGGCCGGGAGCAGCCAGAAATGCCAAATTTGATCAGACAAGAGTATCAGACCTGACTTCGCTTAAAAGATCTATTGAAGACTACTACTATACGAAACACGCTCTTCCAAATTCGCTCTCTGATGTAACAAATGCAACATCTTATTCAGACAGCCTTAACAATCTAAAGGACCCTCAAACAAAAAGCTCCTACATTTACGATCCGGTCAGCTCAACTAAATATAAACTTTGCGCTACTTTTGATACTGATTCCACAGCTTCTCAATCCTCCACTTACTATACCGACCCCAGCTTTAGCCATCCCAAAGGCTACTATTGTTTTAATTTCAACGTTACCAATTATTGAATCTAGAAATGGGTTCTGATGTGATTCATGGAGTAATCCAGTTTTGCATCAGTTTTTTTGTGAGGATTAAAAATATTTTCTGGGTCAAAGATCTTTTTGACTTGGCGAAAAATCCCAAACATTTTTTCACCATACATTTTTTCCAAAAAGAAACCCCGCACCATACCATCATTGTGCTCTGCTGAAATCGAGCCTTTATATTTGAGAACTAAATCGTAAACTTCATTGGCCGCTTTAGGGATCTCTTCTCGTTCCTCTGGTTTGGAAAGATCCATCAGAGGAATGATGTGGAAATTCCCATCTCCCATGTGTCCCGCGATCGTATAAAGAAGTTTGTATTTTTCTAAAATTTTGGTCAGCTTTGGAAAAAATTCCAGTAAATGCTCTGGCTTAACGATAAGATCGTCAACAAAGGGGGCGGTGTGCTTATCTTTAACATTTTTGCGCAGCAGGTTAAAGCTTTCTCGGCGGATGACCCAGTATTTTTCTGATTTCTTTTTAGTGTCAGCTTTCGTAGTTGTAATATCAAAATGCTTTATTGTTTCAGCCAGATTATTAATTTTTTCATCAACCTCTGCTTGTGAATTCCCCGAGTACTCTATTAACAATGTGAACTTTGGGATTCCTTGGGTGGCGAACATAAATAGCTGAGGGAGAAAATGAATCCCCATATCAATTGTGCCGGCCAAACCTAATATTCCGATAAATTTGGGAATAAATTTGAGAGCCAACTTCATTGTGTGATCGTCAAACGCTTCAAAACACTCAGGATTGGTTGGGACTACCGCATGGATGAGCTCGGGCAATTTTTCCATCTGTTCTAGATAGATGACCAGAAGTCCCGTGTAGCTTCGGGTAGGAATTAGTTTTAGCTTTGCCTCAGTCACCATTCCTAGTGTTCCTTGCCCACCGACAAAAAGTTTAGTCAGATCAAAAGTTTGCCTGTCCCAGACATCCCAAATGTTGTAAGCCGTAGAGTTTTTGGAAACATCAGGTTTGGCGGCTTTGATAAGATCGTAATTCTCTTCGATCAGTTTGTAAATTTTATTGTAGATTTCTCCCTCGAAATCATCTTTTTTGAGCTTTTCGTCGAGCTCTTCTTTATTTAGGGGTTTGAGGATATATTCTTTACCGTCACGCAGGATAACTTTGAGCTCCTCAACGTAGCGGATCGTTTTCCCGTGAGTCAGAGTCTGCTCTCCCCCAGAGTTGTTGTTGACGATCCCTCCCATAGCTGCAATTCCTTTTGACGCCGGGTAGCTTGGCAGATAAAGATTGTATTTGGCAGTTTCTTTTTCAAAATCTCGGTAGTAAACCCCAGGTTCGGTTACTGCTGAATTGCTAGAAATTTCTTTAATGTGATTGAAATAATGAGTAAAGTCGACAATTATCGAGTCGTTGATCGCTCCTCCACCCATGTCAGTCCCGGCACTTCTCGGAGTGATTGAGATCTCGGGATGATCTTTCTTGTTTTCGGAAACAAATTTTACTAGATGTGAGAGATCTTCCCGATCTTTGGGATAGACGACAACTGCAGGTTTGAGTTCAAAAATAGAGGTGTCGTGACTGTAGGTAGAAAGAGTCTTCTCATCTGTCAGGACTTCACCCTTCAGACGGGATTTGAGCTCTTGGGCAAGGTTTTCCATTTGGTTATCTTTCTAAAGGATAGCAATAAAGCAGCTCTCTTCTCAAGAACCACTTAAGATTGTCTGAATAAACAATCTAATATCTACGACTTAGTGCGGCAAATACTATCCCAGTCCAAATCGATACAAATCCAAAAAGAAGTACCAGTCCTGAAAAAACGTAGGTTACTATCCCAAGATTGAGCGCTGTGGTCAAAGTTGTGGCAGTAATCCAGATATTTCGCGCTGCGTTAGGGATCATCACTGGCTTTCCATCTTTGTCCAGAACAGCGCTGCCTGATGCATCAGTTTTTGCTACTTGTTGAGGCATCTCTGCGTAAGTTTTTCCATCAGTTGCTTCGAGAACGTGTTTTCGGATTACGTCAGCTTGTGCTTTCAAAGTAAATGGATCACGTACTGGTTTATTTGGAATTGCTGAATCTGGCGTGGTCACAATTTTTTCTCTTGAGATATTTTCATAGGTGAACATTATGCCCCAAAACCCACTCAATACCATGATAATTCCCACCAAGACAGCTAGCACCGACGAGATAATTAACAAAATTTTCAATTTCAAAGTAGTAAGTCACCTCCTTACCACCCTTTCGGGCAGAGTTTAATTGTAACAAATTTTTCTTCTGTCGTTATTTTATTAACTCAAGTTCAAATTAAGAGAAATAAGGAGACAAGTGCCAAAACAGCCATTCCAAAATCTTCGATTAGAGTCACAGTCGTAAGTGGGACTTTTAGAGTTGTACCCAGACAAACACATTGAAAGCGCTCTTTTTTCAAAATTTTGACCACCACTCCCACTCCGGAAAAAGTCATTACAATAACTTCCAACCAAAGTATTCCTCTGACTGCAATCCCCAAAATCATTGCAAACGCAAAAAAGAGCTCGATAAAGGGATAAATGTAGCCGTAAGTGCTCCAGCGCTGTGCTAGTAAATCGTACATTTTATAACCCTCGGCAAAACCTTTGAGATCAAGGAGTTTGAAACCGCCAAAAACCAGGAAAAAGCCAATCATGAAGCTCGTAATAAAGGTTTGTAGTTGTGGGCTTTTCAAGGTAATCGCAATTGAAGTTAGAAAAATCAAACTGATTATTACAATCAAAGGCAAATAATTTTTCCAAGTCAGCTTACCGACCACCAAGTCATTGCCTGCTTTGTTTTCGTGTTTTAAAACCAGGTCCATCCCGCACTTTGGACAGCTACCTGGTTGCTCGGAAGTAATCTCCGGATGCATCGGACACTGAAAAAGTTGTTTCATAATTTAAGTTTAGCGGTTTGGTCAAAAAATGGGAAACTATTTGGCTTTGAGATCGAAATTGCAGCCGGAGGTATTTTCCAAAGTATAAAGTTGATCCAGGTCAACTTTTGCATAATTTAATTCATTTCCAAAAAGATCATTCAACTTTTTGGGGAGAGTGCCGTGGTTGATACAGTAGATGGTTAGAGCTTCGTTGACCGCTGAAGCGTTTAAGGCTTGGGTCGTTGTCTTAACACCCAAAACTTTTTCCAAGTTTTCTTTTTTAGGGAAATAATTTGGACTTATAAAAAATAAAAAAGAGATTATCCCTGACAACAATATAATGATCCGCAACATCGTAAATACTTGTTATAGTTGTAACTATTATGTCTTTTAACCTATCCTAAAGTTTTTTTCAAGGACTATTTTCCGCTATACTTAAACAAATGATCAGCATTGTCATCCCTTGCTACAACGAAGGCCGGCGACTCGGCAAGAGCCTCGATTCTCTTTGGGAATTTTTGAAAAACTATCCCGAAGAAGTTGAGGTCATCATTGCCGATGACGGCAGCACGGACCCCACTCTCGAAGTTGCCAAAAGTTATAGCGATAAATTACCCAATTTGAGAATTCTTAACTTAACCCATTTGGGCAAGGGCGCTGCAGTAGGCTCTGGTTTTCTTGAAAGCAGAGGAAATATCGTCCTTTTTACGGATGCAGATTTCTCCACTCCCATCACCGAAATTGATAAATTAGTGGGCAAAATCAAAGCAGGCTACGATATTGCGGTTGGCTCTCGCGCTCTCGACCCGAGCTTAGTAAAAACCCACCAGAATTTCTTGCGAGAAAGTATGGGACAAACCTTCAATCTTTTAGTTCGAGCTTTGGCAGTCCCGGGGATTTCGGACACCCAGTGCGGTTTTAAGGCTTTTGATCGCGCAACGACAAAAATTCTTTTTGAAAAACAGCAGATCTATGGCTTTGCTTTTGATGTTGAACTCCTTTATTTAGCGAAAAAACATGATTTGAAAGTCGTGGAGGTACCAGTCCTATGGTTCAATGACCCTCACAGCCGAGTCAGTCCGATCAAAGATTCGGCGATAACAATGTATGAGCTTCTGAAGATCCGAGCAATTCATTCGCATGAAAAAGCGAGTCTTTCTGAAAAATTTTTCTACCAAGTCTACAAAAACCGCACTTTTTTGAAATTTGCTGCGGTTGGCTTGAGTGTAATTTTGGGTCTAGCTCTGCTATATTTATTATTGAGCAAATTATTTAGTTAAATGAAATTCATTCGTGACTTTTTCTCCAGCATCTTAGGTTTTCTTCTGGTTTTGACACTTTCAACTTATGTAGTAATTCTCTCTTTTACTAATGTTTTCCTCAAACCAGCGGTTTTTCTAAAAATTTTGGACTCTCATCAAACCTACGAAAAAATTACTACCGAGATTCTTCCCCAAACGATCCTATCTAATTTTTTAAAAACACAAGACAACGGTCAGATCAACCAAGAAACTATTGATAAAGTAGCTTCATTAGTAGACAAAGAAAAACTAAAACCACTGTCTGTTCAATTTAAAAAAGTCGTTGAGGACGGCTATTATTATGCTATTGGGCAAAATGCTAACTTTGAAGAAAAGATCGATCTCACCAACAATCTAACGCAATTAAAAGAAAGCTTCTCTTCGGGCCTAAAGACCGCCGAGGCCCAAGGGTTGATTACCGCTCCTCAGAGTAACGAAATTTTGCAAAACTTACCGACTAATAAAAACCTAACTTTGATTGTCACGCCGGACAAAATCGCCCTCGTAAGCGGCGCTGGTAAACTTGAAGAGCCAACACCTACTCCAAATCAAAAATTTTCCTTAAAGACGCTTCGCGCGAGTGTTGCTAACACCAAACAAGCTGAGAATCTAACCTTGATCTCAACAATCATTTTAGCACTACTACTTTTCGCCTCGCGAATCCCTGACTGGGCCGCGTCTTTCAAGTGGCTCGGGGGAAGTCTGTTCGCCGCGGGAATTTTTCCTCTAGTTTTAAGCTTTGTACTCCTCTGGCTACATCCACTAAAAATCCTTGAACAATTTATCCTAAATCAAAAATTATCTGTTTCACCAGTTATGCTCTCCCTTGCAACAGCTAATCTCGGCGATTTGCTTAATAAATTTTTAGAAAATCTTCGACTCTACTCACTTGTTTTGGTAATTGCGGCCGTGGTTTGCTATCTTGCAACATGGGGTCTTCATAAACTAAACAAACCGAAAACAACAACTGTTGACACAGGGCCTCTAAAAACTTAAGAATTAAAATAATCTGCTCCAAGACTGCCAATTAATTTTTCCTGCTTTTGAAAGGTGGTGACTATATCATAGACGCAAAGATCATCCGTGCGGGTGTTCTCTCTGGCGTATTGTTGATTTTGACTGGGTTGGCTTTTGGCAATTTTGGAGCCTGGCAACCTTTTTTGTCTTTAGTCGACAATATCTTTGGCAAAGCTTTGTTGATAATAATCGACTCTATTTTCCTAGCTTTTATCTTTCAGAGATGGTTTTCCAATTTTTTGCCCGGCTCACCACTGGTTCAGGGAGCGATTCTCGGTTTTCTCATCTGGGTCACTTTCCTCATTCTCGGTGGTTTACTGGGTTTTTTCAAAGAAGCAGTTTATCCAGCACTCGATCCTGGGAAAAGTTTATTTTTGAATTTATTGATAAATCTAGTTTGGGGTTGTTCCGTCGCCCTATTTTTGGAGAGCAGCTCCTAAGGCAGCGCCGAAAGTGGATTTAAGTAGTGTCCGTTTTGAGTCAACTGAAAATGCAAATGCGGGCCGGTCGCCAGACCAGTTGATCCGACCTGACCAATGACATCTCCAGGACCCACACTCTGACCTGCGGTAACATTGATAGCATTCATGTGGGCGTAGGTTGTCTCGTAGCCATTCGCGTGCACGATGATGACCGCCCGACCGAAACTTCCCTGCCAACCAGCTGAGACCACCACACCAGAGGCAAACGGATGGATTGGTGTTCCCCGAGGAGCGGCAATATCAATCGCGGGGTGAAAAGAGCTGAAACGAGTAGTAATAGTGCCGCGAACTGGCCAATTTCGCTCTAGCGGTAGGGTGGCTAGATCAACGTTAAAATTATTGATTCTCTGGGCGGGTTGGTTATTTTGAAATTCTGGGTTAGCTTTTACAGCAACTACGGTATCAGAAATTTTATCTGGCTGGACCTGAGTCTGTTCAGTTTGTGCCTGTACTGGAGCCGTATACCAGTTTGATTGCAACAGCGAAACAAGGCTTATAAAGCCCAAGGCACTAGCAGCCGTTAATGTAAGTCCAACTGTGGAGATCCGCACTCTCTGCCACACTCGCCGCTGTCGCGGTGGAATATAGCGTTTTCTCATATTCGAGGGCGGGAAAAGTAGGTGCAAATTTAGCACAATTTGCCCGAAAAGTCAAAAAAATTTGTTTAAATAATGGTAAAATCAACCTGATATGAAAGAGTTAGCAGAAACCTTTAACAACCAAAACACGCGTTTGGAGCAAATTTTGCCCAAACTCGATATTGATTCTCTCCAGAAAAATCTGCGCGAGTCAGAAGCAAAATCCCTGAAAAGTGATTTTTGGGAGGATATTAAAAAAGCAACCGCAGTGATGCAGGACATTTCTGAACAAAGAGCTCAAATCAAAGAAATTGATGAGCTAAACTCTCAGGCTCAAAATATCAAGGAACTTTTGAGTTTATCGACAGAGGAAACTTCTGGACTAGATATCGAAGCTGAGGTAAAAGATTTTTCTAATAAAGTAACTCAGCTAGAGACGCGTCTTTTCTTGTCCGCGCCTTATGATAGTGGTAATGCTTTCTTGTCTATCCATGCAGGTCAAGGTGGGGTGGAGGCGATGGACTGGGCGATCATGCTTCTGCGGATGTATGAGCGTTTTGGAGAGATCAAAAAATGGAAAGTGACTTTGGTTGACGAAACTAAAGGAGAAGAGGCAGGAATCAAATCCGCAACTATTCAGGTCGAGGGCTCTTTT
>DATIHF010000018.1:0-11164 GCA_035480955.1 Saccharimonadales bacterium (SeqCode)
ATAACCAGTGAGATAACTGAAGCGAAAAAATTAGGGATGAAAACTTGTAGAGTGCTCAAAGGTCCAGAAAAAAATCTAATTCCTCAAAACGATCTGGAAAAAGCAGATTTTGAAATTGAAAATCTCGGGGAACTAATTCACTTGATTTAATTTTGAATCTTTACTTCTTTCTGGCATAATAAGTAAGACTTCAATGAAAGCCTCAAGAGAAAAAACACACAAACCCTTATTAGTAAAAATCCTGCAGTGGCTTTATTTAATTTTCGCGATTCTCTCCCTCGCGGCAATCTTTCTTTATCCTCAATTTACCCTTTTAAGCGGTCTTGGTTTCCCGAGAGAATTAATAATCGGTTCTTTTCTAGCTCTGGCAATCTATTGTCTGATCCTTTCGCTTTCTTTCTTCCTGCAAAATACTACTTTATTGATCATTTCCCTGGTTTTAATATTTTTTACTACAATTGGCGCGATAGCCATGATGGGAGTTTCAATTCCCAATTCCAAAGAGGTCTTGGCAGGAAATTTGCCTTCGTGTGTCAAAAACTTGGCGCTTTGTAATTTGAAAGAGGGTTTGATAGTTGCCTCAGCTGGACTACTCGCTGTTTCTGTTCCCACCCTGCTGCTAAATATTTTGACGATAGTCGGTGCTGTCAAAGGGATTGCTGCTGCAGATTAAAAATTAATGGAAATTAACTTTCCGTAACTATTCGACCACACCCTTGTAATCTCCAGAACAAATCTCGGGAAATTTATTTTTGACCTTATCTGTACTAGGAACTTTGTCCCAAATATTTTCAATCAGAGTTTTACTCTCTGGATCTAAGTAAGATACAGGACAGTAGCGGTCTCTAATCAAACTAATAGAAGCAAGTTCCCAATGAAAACCATTCGCCAAAGTGCCTGGAGTGCCGATAAAATCTCCTTTTTTCACTTTCGATCCAACTTTGAGGTCAGAATTTACTTTCTTTAATTCTTTGTAGCGCAAAAAATAAAACCCACTCGCTATTTCGACATCATAAAGACCTTCCTCACTCGCACCTAATTTAATCTGCCTGACACTACCTTCTGAGGACGAAAGCACCTTCCCGTCTGCTTTGCTCCAACCAAAATCTATCCCCGGATGACCCTTGGGAACTTTTGGCTTTGGATGATAGAGGGTTTCTCCCATTGGGATCATCTGATCAGGAGGATTATTCTTATCAAAAGGTACAACGATAATGATTTTTTGGTGAGGTAGGTAAGTTTCAGGCCGGAGAATAAACCAGAGGATTCCTAGAATTACAAACAACGGAATTAACAGCAGGTAACGTTTTTTAAAACGCATTTGTAAAAATTATAGCAAGGAATTATTTTTTTCGCTTGGCAAAGTAAACAAAACCACTAGTGAAAATCGCCAAAGCTCCGATTGTTACCAACCAACCCAAGAGAGTAATTATTTGGATTTTTTCTTCCCGTAGCTCGATTTCTCGCAAGGAACGACCCGCTAGGACAAAACCTCCCTTATATTTCTGAACTACCGCTGCAATCCTGACTCCTTCCTTTGGCTGCCAAGTGATCCGGTCTTGTCCATGCTCTGCAGTGTAGTCAAGAACTCCGTTTGGGAGAGAGGGAACCTGTCCATTCAAACTAACTGAGGCTGTCTGAACCTGACCCTCATCATTATAGACAATCAGAAAAGGGGCTAAGCTCTTTGCAACATCTACTTTATCGCTTGAGACTTGGGTAGCAACTGGTGCGTTTGCTTCTAACCTGACTGCGGTGTCTTCAGCCATTTGTATCTGTGGGTCATTGGCTCCAAGCCGCAAGTCCTGCTGAACCGCTGCGTATATCATCCCAGAAAGAATCGTTGCAACAATCGCTGTCGGGATAAATATTTTCAAAAATACTTTCATAGAATAAGCATTATATCAGCCGAGTTAAGACTAACTTAACTTTTCTAAGAAGAAGTTTTTCAACTCAGAAATTTTGACTCTTTTTTGCTTCATTGAGTCACGGTCGCGGACAGTGACTGCTTTATCTTTTAGAGAATCAAAGTCCACGGTGATTCCGAACGGAGTTCCGATCTCGTCAGCTCGGCGGTAGCGACGCCCGATTGAAGAGGTTTCGTCGTAGGTTACCATCCAGTTCTCTTTGAGCTCGTGATAAATTTCACTGGCAATTTTTTGCAGTTTTTCATCTTTTACCAAAGGAAAGACTGAGGCTTTGATTGGAGCGAGTTTAGGGAGAAATTTGAGAACTGTTCGGACTTCCCCATCAGTTTCCTCTTCTGCATAAGCGTCAATGAAAAAAGCGAGAAAGGCTCGTCCAACGCCGACTGAAGGCTCGATAACGTAAGGCAAGTATTTTTCCTTGTCTTCTTCATCAAAATAGGTGAGATCTTTGCCGGAAGTTTTCATGTGTTGCTTGAGATCGTAATCTCCACGGGAAGCGATACCCTCAAGCTCCCCAAAGCCCATGAAAGGCCATTTGTACCAAAGCTCAGCAGTTCCCTTGGAATAATGGGCCAGATCCTCCTTGGGCAACTGTACGAGCTTGATATTCTCCTTCTTAATTCCTAGATTAATAAACCAATTTAGTCTTTCTTTTTGCCAAAACTGATGCCACTTTTTTTCTGTTCCCGGTTTGACGAAATACTCTAGCTCCATCATTTCAAATTCTCTGACCCGAAAAAGAAAGTTTCCGGTGGTGATTTCATTTCGAAAGCCTTTACCGATCTGGGCAATTCCAAATGGCAATTTAACCCGACTGCTCTGCATTACATTATCAAAATTAATGAAAATTCCTTGGGCTGTTTCTGGGCGCAGATAAACTTCTTCACCAGATTCTTCCAAGGGCCCAATGGAAGTTTTGAACATAAGGTTGAAGTCTTTAGCTTTAGTGAATTCTTTTTTGCCACAGTTGGGGCATTTACCATTCTCCGGCAGGTGATCGGTTCGTAATCTGATGTGGCAATTTTTACACTCAATCAGAGGATCAGTGAAATTTTTTATATGACCAGAAGCTTCCCAGACTTTGCTGTGGTGGAGGATAGTTGAGTCAAGTCCGACAACATCGTCACGTTTCTGAACGACTGCTCGCCACCACTCTTCTTTGATATTTTTGGCTAGGAGTGTCCCCAGCGGTCCCAAATCCCACGTTCCATTGAGTCCACCGTAGATTTCACTGCCCTGGAAAACAAAACCTCGTCTTTTCGCGAGTGAAACCAATTTTTCCATTAGGTCGGGGGAGCCTTTTTGCATGAGTTGAAGTATAAAGATTCTTTGAACCTATTGCAACCTAGACATAGTAGTGTACAATGAGCTTGAGGAAGGAGGCACCTTATGCTTATTCTTTCGCGTAAGGTCGACCAAGGGATTGTATTCTCGGGAAACATCCTGATACGGGTCCTCAGTGTTGAGCGCGACCGAGTCAAGCTCGGCATCTCGGCCCCGGGTGACGTAACAGTGATGCGGCAAGAACTCTATCGGGAAGGCGACGAGAACCCTAGACCGCCCAGATCAATCAACACTAGTTCTCACTCGCCAACCGGACCGGACTGACCCGACTACGTCCCAACTCGGCTGGCTCGTGCGGTTCACCTTGGACCAAGCGACCAGCCGAATTTTTTTACCTACAGGCACTAGCTAGTATACAGGCAATTTTCCCAGTCAAATTTCCCTCTATCAACGCAGCAATACCTAAAAGTAGTACCACAAGAGGAAAAATCGCTAGAAGTTCTTTTAAATCGTTGACGAAAACTGCTTTTCGACTAACATTTGCTTTTCTCACTACCCAACCCAATCCCCAGCGAAAACCAAAAGTAAGGCCCAAAAAGGTCCCCGCGTATTCAAAAATCCCGTGAGGGAAAAGCAGGAGAAAAAGCTGCCAAGGATTTACTTTTGAATAGATCTCCCCAAAACCCAAAACAATCCCCAGCAAAAATCCGTTTAAATTTGCTACCAAAGCAGGCAAGGCTCCAAAGAAAAAACCCAAAAAACTTCCTAGTGTCACTATTCCTAAGTTTTTCTTAAAAATAAAAAGACTAAGGGATAAACCTTCTTCGGCATTGAAATTGACCGACGAGGAATAGGATTTTAATATCTTTGTCGAAAGGCTGGGAATGGTCACAGAAACAATTATTCCTACAAAAAGCCCGAGCAAAAAAATTATTCCCAAAGAGAGAAACCAAAACCTCGCTTCGAAAATTATTTTTTTATAGTAGAGAAAAATAGTTTTTGGGGATAGATTGGCTGGCATGAATCTAGCTTACTAAAGCAAGCTTTTCCACTGCATTAGCAAATTTCTCAGCTCCCAAATCTTTTTCGAGATAAAAAACGGTGTAGTAATTGAGAATCTGGGAGATCTCAGCTACATCAAATCTCATCAAGTTGAGTTTGGTAACATCATCGACTGTTTCTTTGTTGAGAAAACGAATTACTTTGATGACGTCTTTCTCAATCGGTCTATTTACCACCAGTGCCTTACCGCAGTTTTCATCAACCAAACCACCCAAATTTGGCGCGAGGAAATTTTTTTCCTCTGAAAGTTTTTCCCCGCAGCGTACACATTGATAGAGCTCAGGCAAGTAACCTACTTCACGAAGTAGTTTAATTTGGAAACAAGAAGAGAGGAGTTTGGCTTTTTCCAAATCCTCTGTTTCGTTAATTTCTTCCAACACTTCAACCAACAAAAGATACAGTTTTTGGCTTTCCTGACCTTCGGCTAAAAATTGATCTAGCAATTCGAGTATCAAATAAGCTAAGGAGAGCTTGTCCAAATCTTTTTTTAAATTAGGAAAACTCTGCAAACTCGCGGCTTCAGTCAAAACTGGTAACTTACCGTTTCCGTAGAGAAAGAATTTAATTTGATTAAAAAGTTCCAAACTTGGAGCACGACGTGAGGTAATCTTTCTAACTCCCTTGGCAATCGAGGTAATTTTCCCCTGATTTTTAGTAAAAATTGTCACCAGAGAGTCTGCTTCACCAAAATTTTTTCGCTTGATAACTAGTCCCTCGGTTGAAAAATTTCTCATTTTTATCTAATAACTAATTGTAACCTCTTTATCCTCCTTCAAGTCAAATCTAGCTTTCTCTACTCCGTTTATTTTTATTGTCATATCAACTGACTCCACACCAGGCTGCTTTTGAATCAACATTTTATAGGGAGCTCCCACTTTGACCCGCTCAGGCAACCGATAAGTAAAACTTGTGAGGGTAGACTTGAGAGGGTAGGTAGCTGAGAAACCTCGATAAACTTCCTTATCAAATTCTTCTCCACTACTAAAATCTTTTTGAACCTGTTTTGTTACTAATAAACTATCTCTGGGGACATAGATCCTCATCCAGTTAAAATAAACAGAGTTGAGCCAACCATCTGCTTTAGCAGTGTTTGAGAGTGTCACATCAACTTTCTTGGTGACAGTACCATCAGGGTCAATATCGATATTCTGGACAACTTTTTGTTTGAGATAAATATTTCCTTTCAACCCACCAAAATTTGAATTATTGAGATGGAAATAATCTCCGTCATAATCATGGATTTGACCCGCAAAATTGTGTTTTTCGACAAAATCTTGTGCAGCTCTGTTGTGGAAGTAAAAAAGAAAATGTTTTTGATTGGCTGCATTTACAAAAGTATCTAGATAGCTGGGTATTTCATCAGTTTTTGCATTCAGAACTTTATCCATCAAAGCATCCATCAACTCACCAACCACACCTTTTCGTTCTGGGCTTCCGCTATGGATCTTTTCTGAATAAAGTTCTAATTTATAAACCACATCAGGAATACCTAATCTATTTTTATCTGCTGACCAAACTTCCTTAGTTTTTTTCGTTTTTATAGGACCGGTAGTCTCCAGAAACATCCGCACAAACTCGGTATCGAGAGCGAAAATACCATCAACTCTTGGCATTAATTTGATTGTGTTGTACATGCTTTCAAATTTTTGTGCAGCTACTTTGTAGTCAGGTGAGAAATTGGAGTCCCTAATTGGTAAAGTGGTGTTACTCAAATATTTTTGTATTGCTTCCGGTGAAAGCTCGGTTCGATGGTATTTCAAATCGAGTTGGTAAATATCATCACTTTGTGTATCTACCACTTGCCCACCTTTTACTTTTAACAGGGCATAAGCAGTGATAAATCCACCAGTAGCGCGGAGTTCTTTGTCGTTTTGCAAAAGGATCAGGTAAGTTTTTTCTGTTGGACTCCCAGCAATCTCCGGGGCCGCTAAAAGTAGGGGTTTAACTTCCGGTACTAGTGCATCGACTTTTTTGAGATAACTTTTCGCTGTAGTCAAACCTTCACGGACCGAGTGACCTTTGACTTTAAACCCTGCTGGGTAATGATCTGGATTAATCTGATCTAGTTCTTTGTTGATCTGCCCACTCTTGCTGTCTAGCTCATCTACCAGAGGAACGAGCTTGGGAATTACTTCTTGGACAACGGTTTGGGCCTTTTTTTCTGCAGTAATTTCTTCTTTTTTACCTGTCCCCAACCCAAGAACATCGGCAAAAGGCTCAATCGCATTGAGACTTTTTTGGCCCATATCAATACCAATATCGGCAATATTGAGCAAATGAGTCCCGTCGTTGTAGTAGCCGGCTAGGACAGGAATATATTTTAAGTAAGAGAGTTTTTTGTATTCAGTTTTAGTTTTCTTTTCCTGGGTATTTAATTTTTTTAGTTCTACGTCTGCCTGAACTAGATTTTTATCCTCGATCGCCTTCTGCAGTCTGTTGGCTTGTGCATAGGTGACCTCCCCCTGGGCAGCCAAATCTTTAGCATTTGGATAAATCAAAATCGCTAAAATAGCTGAGATAACTAGTAGGATGCCACAAGCCACTGCAATCGTCAAAAGAGCAGTTTTGAAAAAAAGTTTTAAGGAAGACTTTGATTTTTTTGTTTTAACTTCTTTGGCAGAAGTATCAATATAGTTAATCGCCATTTCTTAACGAAAACCCTCTCCTTGAAAGAGGGCAAAGGGGGTCTTTAAGAGAATTTTCAAATCTAGCAGTATTGACTTTGCTTTTGCATAAGAAGCATCCATTTGGATCCTTTGCTCAAAACCAATGCGAGAGCGGCCCGAGACTTGCCAAAGACCAGTCATCCCAGGTTTGACGCTCAAACTTTCGGCAATAAATTGTGAACAGTTCGGGTAATTTTTCTTCTGCTCTTCCAGTTCGTCAGGGTAGTAGGCTCTTGGACCAATCAAACTCATCTCCCCCTTCAAAATATTTAGAAACTGAGGAAGTTCGTCCAAACTTGCTCGGCGGAGAAATTTTCCTATTGGTGTAACTCGCGGATCAGCTGAGAGCTTAAAACTATTTTTTTTGTATTCTTCTAAAAGTTCTTTCATTTTTGGTTCACTACGAAGCATTTGGTGTGAATTTTTTACCATTGTCCGAAATTTATACATTCGAAAAATTTTTCCATTTTTTCCGACTCGGTTTGATTCTTCAACTAAAATCGGGCCTTCTGAAGTAATTTTTACCAGCAGAGCACAAACAATTAGAATCGGTGAAAGGATAATTAGTCCAAAAAGTGCAGCAAAGATGTCAAAACAGAGTTTAACGAAATCATAAACCATAAGTATCTAAACCTAAAGAAAGGCAAAGGGAATACCTTTGCCCAAGAGTCTTTTGTAACCTAAAGTATATCACAGATAGTCGTGTTTTCCGGTTTCTTTAAGTTTCTCAACGATTTTTTTGACGTCTTGAGAATTTTCTTTTTTTACTACAAGTAGAGCATCGGGGGTGTCAACAATTATTACCCCTTCAAGTCCTGCCGTGGCAACAATTTTACCTTCCTGTTCATTGTGCACTAGAATATCTTTTGAACCAATGTCGAGGTGCTCACCACGAGAAACATTGTGATCGAGGGTTTCGGCCAACTCATCTTTCAGCACGTTCCAGGCTCCTACATCAGTCCAACCCAAGACAGCGGGTATTTCGATTTGTTCACCTTTTCCTAGTTTTTCAAACAATGCATGGTCAATACTTTTTTTCTCAATTTTTGAATACTCTTCGGCGATCACCTCAGCTTCTTCGCCAGTTCCAACCGCTCCACTGATTTTCTTTAAGTTTTGGTAGACCTCAGCATTGTATTTTTCAAATAAATTCATGATTGTCTCAAGCTCCCAAACAAAATAGCCGGTATTCCATAAATAATTTCCTCCTTCGAGAAATCTCTCCGCAGTCGGGTAGTCTGGTTTCTCGACGTGACGAAGAAACTCAAAATATTCAAAGCCATCGATCTCACCTATTTTTTCTCCAATTTCTAAGTAACCAAGGTGAACACTTGGAAATGTCGGGTGGACATCGACTTTGGCAATAACCTTTTTTTCTTGCGCAAGTTTTTCTGCTGCCTTCAAGGCGCAGACAAAAGTTTCTTTTTCTTTTACTATGTGATCCGCACCCCAGATCGCCGCCATTGTCTCACCAGGAAATTTTTTGGCTAAAAAAGCACTCGCGAAACCTACCGCCGCCAGAGTATCGCGCATTTCCGGCTCTCCAATAATGTTTTCTTTTGGCACCTGAGGAACTTGCTGAGCGACAGTTTCAAGGTAGTCTTTGCCAGTAAGAACGAAAACATCCTCAGCTGAAAACCCGCTGAGAATCATCTTCACCATTGCTTGGAAAAAAGACTCTTCGCCGACAATTTTTTGAAACTGTTTTGGATTTTCCTTACGGCTCAAAGGCCACATACGAGTTCCTGACCCACCGGAAAAAACAACAATCTTCAGAAAGCCTCCCTATTAATAAACTCTTCTATTTTTCCCTGAAACTTATCTTTCGAAAATTCTCTTGCGCGAGCAATACAATCTTTAGGATCTAAATTCAGGGTTTCAAACTTTTTAATAGCTTCTATTATAGCCGTACTAGTCTGTTCTGCAAAGAAAAGTCCCGTCTTGCCATCAACCACTGTTTCGGCTGCTCCTCCTTTTCCATAGGCGATCACGGGAACCCCCGCCGCCATTGCCTCAACCGGAACAATACCAAAATCTTCAAAGGTGGGGAAAACCAACGCTTTTGCATTTATTAGTAACTCATTCACCGCAGGGTCAGAAAGTCTGCCCAGGAGCTCAACATTTGGTGCAGCGATTTTTTTCAAATACTCTCTTTGCGGCCCCTCACCAACAATTTTTAACCTCTTCCCTAATTTGTTAAAAGCTGCTACTGCTAGATCAACTTTTTTATAACCACCTAACCTAGAAATAATGATGTAATAGTCTTTGTCTTTTTGACTCGTCAATTCTGACTTCTGAAAACGTTCTACATCAACTGGAGGGTAAATAACGACCGAATCTCTGCGGTAATGTTTCTTTACCCTTGCCTGAACTTCCTTTGAATCAACTAGCAAATAATCAATCTTTTGTGCAGCAGCAAAATCATTCCTTTTCAAAAAATATTTGATAATTGGGACCACTACTGCATAGAGAGGAGCCAAAAAGCGGTCCCACCAATGTTTGTAGTAGCGTGAAAGTTCAGTATCATAACCCCAAAGGAAACGCGGAACAGTATGCAGATAACAAATATGGACCGCTCCTTTTGGGGCGCGAATAAATTTTGAAGCATAGGAGCAGGTACTGATGACGAGGTCAACCTCTCCAACATTCTGCAATCGAAAGGCAAGCGGGTAGAGGAAAAAATAATGTTTTGACAAATAATTGTGAAAAGGGAGTCTATTGATAAAATTAGTTTTAATTTTTTCTGGAGGAATTTTGAGCCACGGCTCCATTAACTCTCGATCATAAATACTTGTATAAACTGTTGCCTCAGGAAACATTTCATAAAGAGCTTCAAGCACCCTTTCTCCACCACCATACTGGTTGAGATAATCGTGTACCAGGGCAACTTTTAAATTTTTCTCTTTTTGCATGGGGGAATTATATCGCTTTAGCGATACAAGCGCGAGATATTCTCATTGAGCTTGTGGCCGCGCTGAGGAAGTCGCTGCAGGATTTGCTTGCTGCTCGACTATCGGGTTTTGTTGAACAACAACCCCTGTTGGGTTAACTTTTTTAATAAACTGCTCCAGTGAATCTGATCCTGTTATTGAGATTCTCTCTAGTTGCAGCATCTCACTTCTCTTCATCGTAGTTCCCACTTTGGTCCCAAAAGCGAGTTTATAGCCTGCACTGCGAACGAGATCCATAACCGCGGGATTGAGATCTCCATAAGGATAAGCAAAGAAGTAAATTTTTTTACCCAAACCTTCCTCAAGAGTCTTTTTACTATCAAAAATTTCTCTCTTTTGCTCCTCGGGAGAGAGCTTCGTGAGTTGAAAATGATCAACTGTATGACTCTCGATATCTACCAATCCTGAGTTGTGAATCTCATGAAGCATCTGCCAATTCATGTATGTGGGGTAGCCTGTGTAGCTTGTGATATAGAAACTGACTGCTCTCAAATTGTATTTTTTCAAAAGGGGGAAAGCGTCAGTGTAGAAATCCCGATAACCATCATCAAAAGTCAAAACTACTGACTTTGGCGGCAATGGCATTCCCTGAGAAAGAGCTTCGTAAACGTCATTAAGGCTAACTGTTTGGAAACCCTGATCATGCAGATAAGATAGTTGTTTATCCAAGCTTTCTGGTGTCACCGACAAACTAAAAGGCATTGTATCAAGCTGCGAAATCCCCGAGCGAATGTAGTGATACATCAACACTGGTAAATTTATTGTGTAGTCATCTGCCTTGGGAACTGTTTGGGAAATCTGAATCGCGCTAGCTAAATTTGGGGAAATATTTTGAACAAGCGGTAGTGTCTCAACAACACTTTGGCTAACTTTTTCAGATAAAACCTGTGGTTTTAGAGTTTTTGCTTCTACAGCGTGGGTCGGTAATAGTAACTCCTTGTAGAAGAAGAAAGCTCCTAGAAATATCCAGACTAAAATAAAAATTGTTTTGAAAAACCAGGATTTAGGCTTTGGCATGCGCTTAGTTGTTTACTTCTTTATACACCTCTAGTGTTTCCTCTGCCAACTTTTTCCAGGAATATTTTTTTACTTGCTCAAAACCTTTTTTTACTTGTGCTGCTTTCAAATTCTCATCTTTCATAATTTGTTCAATTTTTCCTACTAGCTCCTTGGAAGAATCTGGTTTGAAATAAAGCGCCGCTTCCCCATAAACCTCAGGTAAACTTGTTTTGTCAGAAGAAATTACTGGACAACCTACTCCCATTGCCTCAAG
>DATIHF010000019.1:0-4751 GCA_035480955.1 Saccharimonadales bacterium (SeqCode)
GGTGAAAATTGCGACAAGTGAGGCGGTGGTGATGCCTTTCCCAATTCCGGAAATTACTCCACCTGAAACGAAAATGTATTTAGTATTTGCTTTTGCCATCAAAAAAGCCCCTTTGAGGAGAATCCATTTTGGGGCCCACCACTATTATAGCAATCAACCGAACTGAAGTGTCAAGGGATTGTTTTTATATACAAGTTTTCTTACCAGCAGTGGTAACAACTTTTGTATCACTATCCCAACTTACTACTGACTCTGAATTTGCGCCAATTTTTTTGTAGGCGTTGTAGACACAAATTTTGTTTTTGGAGTCATTTACCAAGATTATGCCAGAGTCAACTTTGTATGAACCACTATAACTACTGACTGTAACTTTGTCCGAAGGATAATTTTGCGCTAGAAAACTCTCACTCGCGCAATTCTCTTGAGAATAAATTTTAGCGACTGAGCTACCTTTAGCTGTTTCTCCACTGATACAATTTAGAACTTCTTTTCCAAGACTATCAACTTGTGCTTTAACAAAGGAATCTTGGGCATCTCCAACTCTCTTAACTGGATTAATCGCCACAACTGCGATCACTATTAGAGCAATAAAGATCAAAATACAACCGCCGCAAGAAGCCAAGAGCCAAACAAACCAAGGGGTTCCACCTTTGGCTTGAACCTGAGGTATCGAGTTTGGAGAGGCGGGAACAAAACCAGCGACTACTTCACCTTGCGCCCCACCCGGTGCCGGTGGTGTTGGAGGTACTGGAGGTTGGGTTGGAGCTGGAGGTAAAGGAGTGTTTTCCATTTAGTTAAACTTCAAAGTTTGGACAATTTTTTCGAACGTTGTACTGTAATCGGCCGGTTCTTTAGCTTGTTGATGGCTTACTAGTAAAGTCTTGTCTTTCCCTAAATCTATAAAATAAAAAATCTCCTTTTGACCAGTAGCTCCAGTCATCTCGTTATTCTTTATATAAATACCACTTACTCTAACCGCTGTTTTTTCAGAAACTGTTACATTAGTTTTGCTAAAATCTTGGTAATCAGAAGGGTTCATAGCTGCGATTTGTGCATTCGCATCCTTAGTACTATACGAATAAAAACTGACTAAGCCTCCATAACCTGAGGCGCATTGTCCAAGTAATTCCTGGGTTGGTGCCAGAAAAACAACATTATCATCGCAGTTGGGCTTACTGGCTGTACCGTTTACCAACCAATCACTTGGATATTTAACACTATAACCAATTGTCTTATTGGTTAAAGTTTTCCAATCAGCTGTTTCGTCTTTTGTTGCTGAGGCGGTTGCCGGTTTGGCTGAAGTGGTGGTAACTTTCACGGTTGTTGAGCTGTCAGTTTCAGTTGAACCGCTACTTCGGTTGGCATACCACCAGATTCCCGCCGCAGCAATAATCGTTCCGATTAAAATCAAACCAATGGCTGCAAAAACTTTATGAGTAAAGAAATTGGGATTTTTGGCTAGTGGATTTGGGACAGGTTGGTCAAGCATTTTATTGAGTAGCTGAGGTTGTTGCCGACGGTGTTGCGGTTTTCGCTGATGAAGTTGCTACTTTAACTACCTCGGTAGTTGAAGTATCTGGAGACCCAAACAATATATCGTAAAGCTGGTTACGATAGATGAAAGAGAGTAATCCAAGTACCACTATTACTCCAATCAATATTACTCCGATCGTCGCCCAGACTTTGTGTGAGTTAAATTTTGAAGGTGACTTTGGTGTTGTTTGCTGATTTGTTTCTTCCATATTAGTCTGCACTTGAGGTTGCTGCTTTTGAAGCTATTTTTACCACTGCTACTGTGGTGGACTTTTTGGCAACCACTGTCTCATCCTCTAGTGTATTCACCCGGTTTTCCAGATTCTGAACCGTGATCCAGAGAATCCCTACTATTATTAAAGTTACTGTCAAGATCACCCCGACCGCGGCCAAGACTTTCGTCGAATCAAACTTTCTCTTCTCGTTAGAATTAGAGGAGAGTAAAACTGGCTTTGGCGTGCCTATTTCAGGATCTTGTATCAGTGATGGGGGAGTTGTTGGATTGGTCTCGGGCATGTATTTAAATTATACCTAGAAATTTTCGCTTACGTCAACCGCTTCACAGTTGCGAATAAGAATTTATCAATTATCTCTGGCGCATGAAAGCCGGGACGTCGTACTCGTCTTCCTCTTCTTCAGTCGGAGCTTCGACTATTTCAGGAAGATTGTCCACAGCGGTGCGGGCTTCAACAGAGCGGATTTTTTCATCGGAAAAGCCAGTCGCAATTACGGTAATTTTCACCTGATCCATCATCGAATCGTCAATGGCCGCTCCGAAAATGATATTCGCGTCAGGATCGGCAGCGGCGGAAATGATTTTGGCCGCTTCATCGACCTCATACATTGAGATATCCGGTCCACCAGTGACGTTGAAGAGGACTCCTTTGGCTCCTTCGATCGAAAGCTCAAGCAAAGGAGAGGAGATGGCACTGCGTGCCGCTGAGGAAGCTCTGCCCTCGCCTGTTCCAAAACCAATACCCATCAGAGCACTGCCAGCATTTGTCATGATCGAGCGCACGTCAGCAAAGTCGACATTGATGAGCCCTGGTAGGACGATGATGTCAGAGATCCCCTGGACTCCTTGACCCAAGACACTGTCAGCAACTTTGAAAGCTTCGAGCAAACTCATTTTTTTATCAACTACATCCAAGAGTCTTTGGTTGGGGATGACGATCATGGTGTCAACTTTGTCTTTGAGACCATCGACTCCCTCTTCGGCGACAACCCGGCGGTGGGCTCCTTCGAAAGAGAATGGTTTCGTGACCACTGCAACGGTGAGAGCACCGCTTTTTCGGGCAATGTCGGCAATCACTGGGCAAGCGCCGGTTCCGGTTCCTCCGCCCATACCACCGGTGACAAAGACCATGTCCGCATCGGAAACAACTGCTTGGAGCTTTTCCAAAGATTCTTCTGCTGCCTTGCGACCGATTTCCGGATCTCCACCCGACCCTAGTCCACGAGTGAGACCTTCACCAATTTGTACTTTTGTTGGGGCTTGGCAAGTGAGGAGGGCCTGAGCGTCGGAATTGACTCCGATAAAATCAACACCTTGGATTTGCTGCAGGTTGATCATGGAGTTTAAGGCGTTGCAACCAGCACCACCTACTCCAACCACTTTGATCTTTGCAAAACGGTTAACTTCAGGCTTAATTAACATAAATATAAGCGAGGCTTCTTAGTGCACCGAGAATACACTAACTCAATATGGCTGTCAACTTTACTAAAAATAAAATTAAGGGATAAAAGAACGGACCCAGCCGACTATTCCTTTGAAGAAGTTTACGACCGACCCACCTCTGACTCGGGGCAAACTCACGCCCGTTGAGGTTGGGGACAATTTTTCTCCGTAAAGAAGTGTTCCTGTCAAGGCTGAGTAAGCCGGGGAGGAAATTTCGTCAACTAAACCAGTAACACCGGTTGGGTAAGCGACTCGCGTCGGCATGCGCAAAACTTCCTTACCAATTTGAGTGATCCCAACTGTCTCGGCTCCTCCACCGGTCACCACCACTCCCGCGGGGAGTAAACCAGCGTAACCAGAGCGTTTGATTTCCATTCCAACTAGAGTGAAAATTTCTGTAAGACGAGGTTTGATGATTCCGTCCACCAAAGTTTTCTTTGACAGAGTCCCCAAATCTTCTGACAGGTCGAGTTTGGAGAGATCCATGACATCTTTGCGGCGGTGGTCGGTCTCTTCTTCGTCTTCATCTGCAGCGACAGGCTCATTTTTCCTCTTATCAAGTCGGGAAAGTTCGAGCTTGATTTTTTCGGCATCCTCTAAAGATCCGCGTATGCCGATGGCGAGATCGTTAGTGATATTTTTTCCACCGATCGGGATGACAACTGAGTGAGCGATCGCTCCATCAACGAAAAGGGTCACTCCTGTTGTCCCTCCACCAATGTCAATTAGCGCGACTCCAAGCTCTTTTTCCGTGTCAGTCAAAGTGCTAACTGAAGAAGCGAGTCCCGAAAAAACAAAACCTTCGACATCGACTCCTACCTGCTGGACACATTTGGCGAGATTGCGCATCGAGGTGGTTGCTCCGGTGATGATGTGCGTCTCAACTTCCAAACGAATCCCAGTCATTCCAATAGGGTCTTTGATCCCCTCTTGTGAGTCGACAATAAAATCGCGGGGTATGACATGAAGAATTTCACGAGAACTAGGAATTGAGATTGCGCGCGCCGCTTCAGTGACACGACGGACATCTTCTTCGGTAATTTCGTTTTCTCCGCCAGCGACCGCGACTACTCCTCGGGAATTAACCGAAGAAATTTGCGAACCGCCAACGACGATAAAAGCCGAGGAAACCGAAACTCCAGCCATCCTCTCAGCTGACTCAACCCCCTCGGAGATTGCCTTGACTGCTTCATCAATATCGACTATCTGACCTTTGCGGATTCCTCGGGCGGCAATGTTTGAAACTCCGATAACAGTCAGAGTATCTTCTTTGATATTGGCAATTAGGGTAGCGATTTTTGAAGATCCAACGTCGATTCCTACAAGTATTCTTTCTCTAGACACTTTTTCCTTTTTTGACTAAGCGGGCAGTTGTAAATTTTCTTAGTTATTGAGCCTGAATTTTGAAAAAAACAGGCTAGTATTGCACTACTGTTTTCTCAAAGCGAAAGTCGACCTTTTTAAAGGCTTTATTTTCTATTCTAGCTTTAGTTAAAAGACTTTGTAAAGTAGTGACCTGACTCGCTAAATCTTTATCAGA
>DATIHF010000020.1:0-10402 GCA_035480955.1 Saccharimonadales bacterium (SeqCode)
TTGGTTAGTTTTCCTTATCCCATCTGTTATAATCGGTTCATGAAGGCGCTTACCTATCTGGTTGATGACGATAAGGAATTTTTAAACTATCTCAAAAACACTCTTTTGGAGAATAATTACTCTGTTAAAACTTTCACAAAAGGCTCACAAGTACTAGCAGGGATTGAGGAGCAAAAACCAGACTTAGTTATTCTTGATCTTGTTCTCCCTGATATGCAGGGTGAAAGTGTTTGCAGTGAGATTCGCAAACATCACGATGACATTTCGATAATCATGCTCACCTCCAAAAATAGTATTTCTGAAAAAGTGGAGGGTTTAAATCTCGGGGCAGACGATTACATCACAAAGCCTTTTAACCAGGACGAATTTCTTGCGAGAATAAAAAGCCGTCTGAGAAAATTCGGCAAATCTGAAGACGTTTTAAGAGTCAAAGATCTCGAAATTGACACAAAAAAAGTTCAAGTCCACCGCGCAGGCAAAGAAATCAAATTAACTCCTCATGAATTCAAGCTCTTAGAATACCTGATTCAAAATAAAGGTATTGTGCTTAGCCGCGATATGATCCTTACCCGAGTCTGGGAATATTCGCTTGATATTGAGTCAAGGGTGGTAGACGTTTACATGGGTTATCTGAGGAAAAAAGTTGATAACGGCTACAAAACTAAGTTGATTCAATCAGTCAGAGGCTTCGGATACACTATCAATGATTAAGCTTTCTTGATTTTTTCCGGTAAATTAACTTCCCAGAGCAGATCGTTTTTTGTTTTGTTAAGCTTAACTTTTCCTCCCAACCAATTGAGGTATTTCTCGGAGTTTGATAACAATAATTTTCTTTCAAACTCCAAATCGGTGATCAAGGGACTTTTTTTAAGACGAGTATTTTTCACCTTAAAAACCAATTTTATACTATTGAGTTCTTTTTCAACTGTTAAAGCTATGGTTTTCTTTTTGGCAAAATAGATTATTGCTTTAATAAGATAAGTCAAAGCAAGTTTTAAAAGTTCTTTTTCGGATAAAATTTTAAACTCTTCTTTTAGACTGATCTGGAGGTCGGTTGTCTTTAAATTTTCTTCGCGAATAATATTCTCAAGAAAAGAGTTTAATTTGATAAACTCAACCGCAAAATCTTTGGGCTTTTCCTCCTCTTGGCTAGCCAAATAAAGATCTATTCGATAGCTTAAAACTTTGAACTGATTCGCCAAAATTTCAAAAGACTTGTCTTTTCCAGAAATATTTTTTTGAGCTTCTAGTAAAATAGAGATTCCTGCTAAAGAGGACCTAAGATAATGACTGACATGTTTAAAGTCGTTTTCTTTCATCAAATGTTTACAGTAAAGGTAGCCTTTGTGAGCAAGACTACCTCTACTATATTCTCTTAGTCAACATTAACGCGGTTGGTAGATCATCCTTCCGATGGCAATCAAAACTACCGAGCCTAAAACGGCTACTAAGATACTGTATAGATTAAACCCAGTTATTCCTGATTGACCAAAGAGACTCATCACAAACCCACCAATCAACGCTCCGACAATGCCCAAAACTATGTCAGATAAGATTCCCTGGCTACCATTCGTTCTCATCAACAAAGAAGCAATCCAGCCAGCTAAACCTCCGACAATCACCCAAACAATCAGACCCATTTTATTTTCACCTCCTTTCGAGGATTCGTTGCTAGCTTAGACTTTTTTATTTGAAGTTTGAGAAAATTTAAGTAAGAGTTGCGCAAGAAGGCACAAAAAAGCGGCTCTTTAAAAGAAAGCCGCTTTTTTCGGCAAACTAAGCATTCATTTGCGCTAAGGTTCTGACTTGGTCAGCTCGGTTTTCTCTAAAAAGATCCTCTACCTCACCACTGTTTTGCTCATTAGAGACACTGACGGCTAGCAAAACCGCGCCTTCACGAACTCTTTCTTCGTAATAGCGAGCTTCTCTTTCCGGTAAACCTAGAGTTGCGATTGCACCAACTAGACCACCAGCTAGAGCCCCGGTGACCGCGCCTGAAATAGTAGTCGCCGCCGCGCCCGTCAAACCTAAGGCGGCTGCGATTGGCCCAGCGATCAGAAAAGCTCCCACTCCAGGAATCGCTAAAGCACCAACACCAATCAAAAGTCCTGCGAGCCCACCGATTGCTCCACCAGCTACTGCACCACTAGCAACATTGTCAGTCACGTTGTCTTGTGAGCCAACTCGGTGTTCGATATCTCCATCTTTGACAATAATAGACATGTCTTCCGACTTGTAACCTAGATTGTCTAGCGCTCTGATCGCGCGATCGGCATCATCTCGAGCTGGAAAAACTCCAATAACGGTTTCCATTCTTTTTCACCCCCTCCAGATTTCAGGCAGGAGAGTTAATAACTAACCAGACGTCGTAAAGAAAGGTTTGTTTTATAAAACTAAAAAAGGACTTCATGATGCTAGTCTAGAGTACAAATTTAAAAAACAAAAAAGTATTTGGAAAGAAAACTGCAAGAACTGTTGTGCTTGCAATCAATTAAAAGACACACTATAATCAAAAAACGTCATGCCCTTGAATTTAAAGACAGTCATTTATTCTTCACAAAATTTTTTCCTTTACAAGCGAACTTCTGGCACCAATTTGTACTTGGTGATGCAGTTGCTTACTGGATTTGTTAAAACCGACAAGTTACCAAAAACGAAGATGATTTTGAGGGAGTCTTTGCCACAAATTTTCCTCAACGAGTGTTTCAACGAGGAAAGTCTTTGTTTTTCCAAAGAAGTAGAAAACACAGAGATCGGCCATCTTTTTGAGCATATTTTGCTCCAAAATCTTCTGCAAAAAAACCTCTCCAACGAACAGGAACTAGAAATTAATGGAGAAACTTTCTGGAATTGGAAAAAAGAAACTATTGGAAAATTTCATATCCAGATCGAGGGTAAAAACCTAAAAGAGCGATCTTTGCAGCCCTCAATCGATGATTCTATTTCTCTGCTTGAAAAAATTATTAATTCGCATTCTTACCTACCAAACGAAAAGGAAACAGACGGCCATCGTGACCGCCCGTTCCTTCACTATAGCGCTCAACTTTAATTTTGTCCTCCCTTTCGACCAGCTTCACGGGCTTCTTCACTACTGAACTCGTGGGCGGTTCCTTTTTCATGAGCAGCTCTTCCGCCTTTAGAGGCAATCTCTCTTTGGGTTTCTTCATCCATTGAAGCGAAACCCCTTTTGCTCGTTCCACTTCGACCACTGCTTTTCTTGTATGCCATTCTCGCTCACCCCCTTTCAAGGTGTTATTTATTCTTAGGGACTTTGTCACCAGCTTTTCTTGCTTTTGAAATACCGATTGCAAGGGCTTGTTTACGATTCTTTACCTTTTCTCTACTTTTACCGCTCTTCAATGTTCCTATTTTGTAACGAAACATCGCAGTGCTGATTGTTTTTCTAGCTTTTGGGCCGTATTTATTCATAACTAAAACAATTTAAAACAACTATTTAATTCTTCAAATAATTTTTTGTAAGAGAAAGGTAACCTCATCTTAAAAAGCAAGGCTATTTTGGAGCTTTAGCCCTGCTTTTTAAAAATCTAAAAAATAAAACATACGAACTTAAAACTTTTGATCTTCGAGTGCGTCAACATCGTCCATTTTGTCTATTGTTTCGTCAATTCGATCCTCCATAGAGTCTTTATTCTCTTCAATCTTGTCTTTTCCCTTTTCCCAACCTTCTTCGACTTTGTCAGTTCCCTCGTCTAGCTCATCAGCTACTTTATCTTTGACATCTGTGGTGTTGTCTTTTACATTTTCCCAGTTGTCCTTAACTTTTCCTTTGATATCATCTGCAGTTGCCTTGACTTTTTCGCGGTTTTTCTCGTCTGCTAGATATACCGCAGTTGCTCCAACCGCAGCTCCGACCGCGGCACCTACTAGTCCTGCGTTAATTGCACTATTTTTTTCTTTTTCTTTGTCAGCCATGAGTTTTCACCTCCTTGCCCAAAAATAATTGTTTTAAAGTAACTAGAGAACGCAACACCCCAACCTCAAGATTTTCTGGCAATTTGTAAAATCGATACATTATCTTTCTTGCCAAATAAAGCATTTTTTGAAGAGAATTCAACGATCTAATTAGCAAAACCCCAACAACCAAAGAAATTGCCACTAAATAAACCATGAAAAAAATCGCAACTAAATAAAAAAGCTCTTGAATATTCATAGTTTGTCCAAGATAGCTTACACGGGTAAAGGTACAGCAAAAGAAGAGTAAGAAAGCGGTAAATCAGCGGGTGAGTTGTCTGATCTTTTTAGTTAAAAAGCCCATATCAAAAGGTTTGGCAATAAAAAGGTCAATGTAGGCGGGGTTGATGTCATTTTTGGCTGAAGGATGAGCCGAGATCATAATAATTTTCAGTTTTGGAAGTTTGGCTTTTTCTCGTAGTTGCTCGGCCATTTTTGTTCCTTCTTCGCCGGCTAAAAAATAGTCCATGATGATCAAATCAGGAGAAAACTTAACGACAGAGGAAAAAAGTTTTGCATGAGAAGTCAAAGCTTTTACTTCGTAGCCGTAGTACGGTAAAGCTATTCCCAAAGCTTCTGTTATTGCTGGGTCGTCATCAAGAATAAGTATTCTTGCTTGCTTGTCCGTCATGCTTTAATGGAATAGTAAAGTAAAAAGTTGAACCTTGGCCTTTCTTGCTCTCGACCCACATTTTTCCATGGTGTCTCTTGATTATCTCAGAAGAGATATAGAGGCCCATGCCAAGTCCTGGATAGGTTTTGTCATCGCCATAAACTCGAAAAAAGCGATCAAAGACAGACCCTAAGTTTTTTTTAGAGATTCCAATGCCAAAGTCTCTAACAGCAACAACTACACTCCCGTTTTCCCTGCCGACTGAAAGTTCCACTTTATCAGAGTCGGGAGAGTATTTGATCGCATTGTTGAGTAGATTGATCAAAACTTCATTGATTCTTTCTTTATCCGCGAAAACATTATGAGAAAGAGCACCTTTTTTGACTATTTCGTGAGTTTTATTGGTTGCGGCTAGCAGCTCGGTTGTCTCAGCAATCAGCCGGTCTAAAGAAAAGTTGATGCGGCGCAGTTTCAGCTTTCCAGATTCAATTTTGGAAACATCTAGAAGGTCGTTGACGATACCAGTCAAACTATCAATCTGATCATTCATTCGTGAAAGTAAATGTTTTGCTTGGGGCTGTCTTTCAAATAAATTTTGCAGTAGTTGAGTAAAAACTTTCAGACTCGTCAAAGGAGTTTTTAGCTCGTGACTCGCCATGCTAATGAATTCATTTTTGCGCTGTTCCTGCTCTTCTTTTTCAGAAAAGTCTACTACACTTCCAATCACCCTGGTGGGTTTGCCTGTTGAGTCTTTTTCCATAATTCCCTGATCCCAAAGTTGGACGTAGTGCCCGTCTTTGTGGAGAAAACGATAGTTGACGGTGTATTTGCCTTTGCTTTTGAAATTGAGACTTGTCCACCAGCGCAATCTTTCTTGATCTTCAGGATGAATTTTCCCAATCCACCAAGAGGCTTTTGGTGGGACCTCGTCGGGAGCAAAACCAGTCACTTCTTTTAATCCCTGCGAGCGAAAAACAGATTCATTTATTAAATCCCAGTCATAAATAAGTCCGTGAGCTGCTTGTGTAGCTAGCTCAAACCTTTTATTTGAGTCAGCGAGCTCTTGCTCCATTTTTTTCCTGCCCGTGATATCTGTTGTCACAACAGAGATTGAAGAAACCTTTCCCTCTATGTCGTAGATTGGAGATGGGGACACTAAAACGTCTTTGGTTTCTTTTGATTTTGTTGTCCTAACTGTTTCGAAAGGTGCGGGTTGTTTATTTCTTTTCAACCGATAAAGTGCTAGGTCATATTCTTTGGCTCGTTCTTTGGGCACAGTATAATCTTTAAGATTTTTTCCTAAAATTTCCGCTTCACCATAACCAAACAGTCTTTCGGCCCCAGAGTTCCAAGTTGTAACTCTACCCGCAAGATTAATTGAATAAATGGCATCATTTGAGCTGTTAACAATGGTTGCCATTCGACCCATACCTTCTCTGACAAATTGTCTTTGGGATATGTCTCGAAAAATCAAGACTGCTCCGATAAACTTTCCTCCCCGATCTCGAATCGGAGAAAGACTATAGTCAACTTGTGACCTTTTACCATCACTAGAAATTAGAAAAGTTTCCTCGGTTTCAACTGTCGGCCGGTTGGCTCGGACAACTTTTTTCAAAAGATTTACTTTTTTAGGTTTACCCTCAAGCGAGTAAACTTTAAAAACTTCAGACAAATTTTTACTAACTGCTTCATTGATGCTTAATCCCAAAAACCGCATTGCTGACGGGTTAATAAAAGTGATGCAGCCTTTTGTGTCAGTCGCAAGAACCGCGTCATCAATACTTTTTAAGGTAGTGAAAAATCTTTCTCTCTCCTCCCATACCTCCAAACGAGATCGCCTAACTGACTCTAGAATCAAAACAACCACAACTCCTTCGATAAGGTAAACCGCCGTTAGGTAAATACTTGCTTGGTCAGTACTCCATTGGTCTACTGGAGTTAAGAAGAAATAGTTAGCTGCTGCTGAAGTCAAAAGAGCTGCCAATAGACCTGGTCCTCGGCCTCCGATGTAAGTTGCAGTAACAATAACCGGTAGTAGGAGAAGAAGTGGGGTCCGACCAGTAAAGTCCAGCTGCTGTTTAAGCAGTATCATAGCAAGCAACAACCCAACTGCGGCCATATAACCTAGAACTGTTCTATTTTGGAATCTTTTTTCCATTGATTGAAATATACCTCATAATGCAAGAGGGTAAACCAACAATCACTTAAAAATATAATAATTTTGTAAGAAAAATGAAAAAACGAGGTAAGGATTTTTTACTTTTTTTCAGGTAGCAGATTTAGACAAACAGAATTTAGACAGTAGCGTTTTCCAGTCTCAGTCGGCCCATCCTCAAACATGTGTCCCAAATGAGAGCCGCAGCGGGCGCACTTAACCTCGGTACGAGTCATACCACCTGAGGTGTCAGTTTCGTACTCTACTGCGTTTTCAGAAATCGGTTTATCAAAACTTGGCCAACCGGTACCAGAATCAAATTTCGTATCTGATTTAAACAAAGGGTTGTCGCAAACCGCACATTTATAGACCCCATCTTCTTTGGAGAAATTATATTTCCCAGTGAAAGGGGTTTCGGTTCCTTTTTCTCGGGCTATCTTGTAAAGCTCCGGGGAGAGCTCCTTTTGGTAGTCTTGATCAGTTTTTTGCATTTTATCCATGTCTTCATTATAGCAACTCAGGCAATATTGCAAATGCATTGTTTTGGTTGTAGAGTTAACTAAGTTATGAGAAACAAGTATATCGTTGAGTTTATCGGTACTTTTTTCTTAGTGTTGGTGGTTGCTCTCTCTGGTAACCCGATTGCAATTGGTTCTATTCTGATGGCAATGGTTTACATGGGCGGCTACATTTCCGGAGCTCACTACAACCCCGCAATTTCGACAATGCTCCTTCTTCAGAAACAAATCGATTCAAACACTTGGCTCAGATATGTTGGGGTCCAATTTTTAGCAGCAATTTGTGCTTCAGCAGTTTACTGGTGGGTCAAACAAACTTACTTTTTGCCCTCGCCAGGGAGTGGAGTAGATTTTTTCACTGCTTTCCTAATGGAATTAATCTTTACTTTTGCTCTTTGTAGCGTGGTTATTCACACTGCGGCGACTGAAAAAACTAAAGGGAACAATTACTACGGTTTAGCGATCGGCTTTACTGTTGCCGCTGGAGCCTTTGCAGTTGGCCCAATCTCCGGTGGAGCCTTTAACCCGGCAGTCGGCATTGGTCCTCTACTTCTGGATTTTCAAAATATTGGCATGCACTTTGGTAATATTTTACTCTATCTTCTGGGACCTCTTGCGGGAGCCTTGGCGGCTAGTCTAGTCTACACTCAAATTTCCAAGAAATAATTCCATATTGACATCCCCACACACTCTTTTTAAACTCGATAAAGTTTCAATTTTTAAGGAGGTGATGGACTTTGACTTACAGTTTTACTTGTCAAGAGGGACACGAACCAAAAACTTTCACTACTGAAGCCGACAACGATGACCAGGCAATGGAGAGCATTCTAGAACAAATGGGCCCACACGTCGCCGAAGTACACCCAGACCTGGCTGGGAAATCACCAGAGGAGCTTAAGCAAATGGTAATGGACGGCTGGACTAAAGCCTAAATTTTTTAGATTCTTTAGAAAACGATCTTCGAAGTTATGGGGGTCGTTTTCTCTTTTAACGAAGGGAAGTAAAATGAGGCAGAAAGAGAAGCAGTCCAACAACAACTGAGACAATGCTAATCAGTAAAACTGCGGCGGCGGAAACGTCTTTGGCAATTTTCGCTTCGGGAAGCAGCTTTTCTTTAACTGCCAGATCGACAACTATCTCAACTACAGTATTGAGGAGTTCGGCGGTCAGGACTAGACCAACCATCAGTACCAAAATCATCCACTCTCCCCGACTGAAATTTAACACATAGGCCAAGACAACTACTGCCACTGCGAAAACAAGCTGTACCTGAAAGTTTTTTTGGGTTGTGAAAGCATGGGTCAAGCCAGAAAAAGCGTATTTAAAACTTTTGACTCGGGTAGTTTCTTTTAGCATGATTTTTAGAGAGAAAGTCTCATTCGGGGAATATTAAGAATTCTTTTCAAAGATTCACCCAGCTGATCGGAAGTAGTGTCAAAAGCTCGCAGCGCCTTTGTCGCCCCGCTGTCAAAGTATTCGCTCAAACTATCACTCTTTTCATCGGTGATCACAAGAATCGGGGTTGAAGAAGCAGAGACACGGTGCAAGGCTCTTACTTTAATTAAAAACCACAGACTCTCCTCTCGAGGTAAACAAGCAACTGCTGCGGGGAAAAACTCATCTCCGATCCGATCAAGCCCATCTTTGGCCGATAATTCCGTCTCAACGTCAAAACCAGACTCGATCAAATACTTGGTGTATTTTTCCGCTAAAGTATTTTCCGAGCAGACTAATAAAATCTTAGCCATGAATTCTAGCTACAAATATAACAGCAATCAAGAGAGTAAACAATAGTCTACTAAATTGGACGTTGAGCGTATTTTTGGTTACAATCTAATCTGATGTTTGGAATTTTTTCACAGCTTTATATAACTTTTCTCTATCAACCGATCTACAATGTAGTAATTATTCTTTACAACCACTCTCCAGGCCCTAATCTTGGGTGGGCGATGGTGATGTTGGCTCTGATTGTCAGATTGTTGATGCTTCCTTTGACCTTGAGAGGTTACCGAACCGACCATCTTTTGGAGGAGTCAGCACGGGATTTGAGAGAAATGGAAAATGATACCAACCTCGCTCCTCAGGAAAAACGCAACAAGATTACCGCTTACCTGAGAGCAAAAGGCATCAATCCAACTTCGGAAATAATTTCGGTAATCGCTCAACTGCTATTTTTGGCAGTGCTTTACCAAGTAGTCCAACACGGTATTACTCCTGAGGGTTACAATATGCTCTACTCCTTTGTAAAACACCCGATTGGGGATCTAAACACAGTTTTCTTTTTTAATGTCAATGTTGCCACTCGTAGCGTCCTCTACAGCGCGATCGCCGCGGCTCTACTCTTTGTTGAGCAGCTTTGGGAGTATGAATCAAAGAAAAATATTCCCGAGGCGACTTTTTCTGAACGTTGGTATCCCTTGCTTTTACCTATCTTCACTTTTATACTGTTAGTATTCCTACCTGCGACGAAGGCAGTCTTTTTAGGCACTTCTATCCTCTTTAGTTTGGGTGTTCGCACTATGTTCACCTTGGGCAGTATCGGGAAGTCGAAAAAATAATTATGTTTGGCAATTGCTCCTAGCAATTGGTGAGAACTCAATTAAAATAATATAAAAAGATGTTCGATAAATTAGTTGTTGGATTTTTTGTAGATGAAGTGGCGGGAGGTTTTTTTGTTGACGTTCAACCCGGACAAGTCGCCTGTGTTTACGATCGACTTCGCGGAGTACTCAAACACACTTGGGGCCCAGGACTCCATTTCAAACTTCCTTTTTTGCAAAAAGCAAAACTTTTCAATGCCCAAACGCTAGAATACTCCATCAGACCAGGATTCAACGCAGAAACTAATCGAGAATTGCTCGGTGATGACCCTATTTCAGCAACTACTACTGATGGAGCAACAGTACAGATCCAAGGAACGGTTTTAATAAGAATAAATAAGGATCAAGTGATCGGGCTGTGGGAAAATATCGGCGAAGGCTTTGTCTCAAAGATTATCCGCCCAGTTTCCCGAAGTAGAATCCGTACTTCGATTTCTGAATTTTCCCTGCCTCAGTTAAATTCCCCAATGCGCCATGAGATCGAAAAAAGAATTAAGGATCAACTAGAATTTGAACTTGGACCCAAAGGCTTGATAGTCGAGGG
>DATIHF010000021.1:0-13926 GCA_035480955.1 Saccharimonadales bacterium (SeqCode)
TTTTTTCATGGCAGAACACTATTATTCTTATTTCTCCTGCTCTACTTTTGTAACTTTAGTTTTTACTTTAGGGGTAGTAACCACGACGCCGTCGTAGGTTCCACAGTTTTGACAAACACGGTGAGGGACTTTCAAATTTCCGCAATTATCGCATTTAACCAAGCTAATCGGCGCAACTGAAAGAGCTGCGCGACGTCTGCCTTGTCGTTCACTAGAGTGACGCTTTTTTGGTAATGGTGTCATAATCTATTCTGCTAAACAAATTTTAATAAGCGTCATTATATTGAAAAGGACGCAGGAGTGTCAAACCTTAGTCTTTAGCTGAGACACTATAGTCTGCTTCATTTCCGCCAATTTCTTCTTTTAGAAGCTCAAAAAGCTCATCAGAAGCAAGCTTTTCAGCTTGGACACGAGAACGGGTTATTAAATCCAAATTGATAAAGGCAAAGGTTTTTAAAGGAATTTGACCAGATTGAAAAGTTCCAAAGATATCCCCTGCTCCGCGGAGTTTGAGATCAAGTTCAGCAAGCTCCAAACCATTGTTGTGAGATTCGAGTAATTTTAGCCGATCGGTTACTTGCTCAGAGGATTGCTCAGTAAAAAGAAAACAATAAGCTTGTTTTGCCCCTCGCCCGACTCGGCCCCGGAGTTGATGGAGGGAAGCCAAGCCAAATCTTTCCGCTGCCTCAATGACCATAATCGTCGCGTTGGGGATGTCAATTCCAACCTCCACCACTGGTGTTGTTACTAAAATCTCAATTTTCTTGTTGCGAAAATCTTCAACCACTTTGCTCTTGTCTTTTGAAGAAAGCGCACCGTGGAGCAAACCTATTTTAAAATTTGGATAAATTTCTTTTCTTAAAAACTCATACTCTTCGGTAGCGCTTTTTACCGAGAGAAGCGATTCAGACTCGCTAATTAAAGGACAAAGAATAAAAACCTGGTTGTTCTCTTTAACCTCTTTTCTAATAAACTCGTAGGAGGCTAATCTTTTTTCATTGGGTACTAAAAAGGTTTTTACTTTTTTACGCCCGCTGGGTAGTTCGTTGAGAACTGAAATCTGCAATTGTCCATAAATAGTTAGAGCTAAAGTTCGAGGTATCGGAGTTGCTGTCATAGTGAGAAAGTGGGCACTCTTCCCTTTCTCTCGCAACAGGCTTCTTTGCGCAACACCAAATCTCTGCTGCTCATCAACAACGATCAAACCCAAATTTTTAAAGCTTAGAGATTGGTTGAGCAAGGCTTGTGTGCCCACAACAATATCAAAATTGTCCAAATCCAGTTTTTTCGACCCAGTTGAGAGCGCGACCTTAAAGTTTGGTTCAAAGACCTTCTTCAGTGTTTCGTAGTGTTGGAAGGAGAGGATTTCAGTTGGAGCCATGAATGCTGCCTGCAAGCCGTTGGTAAGACCAGCAAAAATTGCAAAGGCTGCTACTACTGTTTTACCGCTGCCCACCTCTCCCTGCAGGAGACGATTCATTGGCTCACCCTTTTCCAAATCAGTTTTTAAATCCTTTATCGCGCTAAGTTGTGAATCGGTTAATTCAAAAGGCAGAAGTTTTTTAAACTCCAAAATTAGCTGATCAGAAACTTTCCAGACCTGTTCAACCGCAGTTTCTGTTCTTTTGCTTTGAGAGAGATTGCGCAAGTGAAGGAGAAAAAGCTCTTCAAAAGCAAATCTTGATCTGGCCTCTTCTGCTTCGCTTAGATTATTTGGGAAATGTATTCTTTTGAGGGCAGCTGCTCTCACTGGTAGTTTTTCTTCAACGAGCAATTTTTCTGGGAGCAACTCTGCTATTTCTAAAAAAGAGGAATTGAGTAATTGGTAGATTTTTGACCTGAGCCATTTTGCCGAGACTCGCGCAGATTCCGAGTAAATTGGTACTAAACGAGCGGTGTGGATTTGTTCACCAGTTTCTTTGATCAGCTCATATTTTGGGTTAATTAAAGAGAGTTTACTACCGAAGAAACCTATTTTGCCAGAGAGGTTGAGTTTCTGGTTTGTCTTCAAAACAGAAAGCAGGTAAGTTTGGTTGAACCAAATCACATCAAGTGCTCCGCTAGTATCATTGACAACGGCTTTAATGAGATTTTTGCCTGCTTTTGAACGGATTTTAGTAATACTCCAGAGGGTTGCGGTTATTGTCACTGTCTCTCCCGGTGAGAGTTCGGCGATCTTTTTTTGACTTGATAAATCTTCGTAGCGAAAAGGAAAGTAATAGAGCAAGTCTTTAACAGTATTTATTCCAAGTTGAAAAAGTTTGGACTGATAGTTTGGTCCGATTCCAGGCAGCTGGGAAATAGGAGAATTAAAGCTAAGTTGCATTCAAAAGAACGATAAACGGTGCAACAATCATTGAAATTATTATCACAATAGTAAGGAGGACGAGGGCGGTTTTGGCTCTTTTGCTTAATTTCATATCAGACAAATTTTAATACAATGAATTTTCTTTTACCAGCCTTTATTAAAATCTCATTTTTATCTGGGCTGAATTCTTCGCGAACATTTTCTACTTTTTTTCCGTCAAAAACAATAGCTCCCTGGGCTGCTAATCTGCTCGCCTCAGAATTGCTTTCAACCAAACCGGTCTCAGTCAAAAAATAAAGATAAGTTTTATCTAAATCAGCTTTTTTGAATTCAAATTCTTCAACTTTCTCTGGAGCTTCGCCTTTTTGCACGACTTTTTCAAACTCCTCTTCTGCACTCTGAGCCTCTTTTTCACTGTGGTACATCGTTACAAGTGTTTTAGCGAGTTTCTTCTTAACATTGATTGGGTTTTCCTTTGTAAGAGCTTCTCTGATAGTTTTCAACTCATTTATTGGAGGGTCAGTCGTCATCTCAAAGTATTTCAAAATTAAGCTGTCTTTCAGGGACATCACTTTCCCGTACATGGACGAGGGGTCTTCATCGATATCGATAGTATTGCCAAAACTTTTACTCATTTTACGGGCGTCAGTGCCCTCAAGTAGAGGAAGAGTTAGAACGTACTTTTCTTTACTTTTGATTTTCCTCTGCAGCTCTCTCCCAACCATCATGTTAAAAGTCTGATCGGTCCCCCCAATCTCTACATCGATATCCAGCGCGACACTATCGTAGCCCTGCATTATCGGATAAAGGAACTCGTGGACACTGATTGGTTTTTTCTCTTTGAGTCTTTTTTGAAACATGTCCCTCTCCAGCATTTGCGAGACAGTGAAGTGACTGGTAAGTTTGACGACCTGCTCAAAATTTAGTTTGGCGAGCCAATGACTATTGTAAGCAAGTTGAGCTTTGTTTTTTCCGGAAAAGTTGATAATTTTACTCGCTTGTTTCTGATAACTCTTGGCATTCTCCAGAACTTCTTCATGAGTCAAAGGAACTCTGGCAGCATCTCGACCGGTTGGATCGCCAATCATGCCGGTAAAATCCCCGATTAGTAAAATTACTTGGTGACCTAAAGACTGAAATTGAGCTAGCTTTCGCAAAGGTATCGCATTTCCCAAATGAATCCTGCTGCTGGAAGGATCGATCCCCAAGTAAATTCTCAGCTTTTTCTCACCTGAAAGAGCTTTAACTAAAGCGTCCTTGCTGGGGTAGATTTTATCAATATTGTAGTCAACTAGATTATCAAAAAAGTCCATTTTGTAATTTAGGAAAATTATCAAAAAAGTTCATTTAGTTTTTAAGCACTTAGCTTCCATAATAGGGAGTTTTGTGCTAAAATACAACCTCATGAGTTATTCGATACTTCCGCCACCGCCCCGATTTGTCGGTCGCTTAAGTCAGAAACGCCGGGGTCGACGAAGAAAAGTTAAAATCATTGGAGCCCTTCTTACTGCTGCGTTTATCTTTTTCGTTGTTTCTGTGGTTGGGACCGCGATTGCTTTTGGCTATTTTGCCCGAGGACTCCCCTCCCCCAATAAATTAACGGATCGTAAAACCTCTCAGAGTACTAAAATCTATGATCGCAATGGTCAGCTGCTTTACAATGTGTACGGTGATCAAAACCGTACCTTAGTAACCCTGGACAAGGTTCCAAAAGACCTGCAAAATGCAACCATTGCTACTGAAGATAAGAATTTTTACACTCACGAGGGTTTTGATGTCTCAGGAATCGCGCGTAGTGCAAAAGAAATCGCCGTTGATCACAAACTTCAAGGTGGTTCTACCCTGACCCAACAACTGGTTAAAAACGCTCTGCTCACCAACGAGCGCTCGGTCACCCGAAAAATCAAAGAGCTAATTCTCTCGATCCAAATCGAACGTCGTTATAAAAAAGATGAGATTTTGCAAATTTATCTGAACGAAATCCCCTATGGAGGGACTGCTTGGGGAGTTGAAGCTGCCTCTGAGCAGTATTTCGGCAAACACGTTCAGGAACTCACTCTGACCGAGAGTGCGATTTTAGCAGGATTGCCGCAGCAGCCTTCGGCTTACTCACCTTTCGGACCTGATCCCAAAGCTTATATTGCCCGAACTGAGCATGTTCTTTCTCGAATGCGGGAGGATGGGAAAATCACTAAAGCGCAGGAAGAAGCTTCAATTAAAGAGCTACCAAGCGTCAAATTTGCCGCATTCGGACAAGGTATTAAAGCCCCCCATTTTTCGATTTACGTGAAAAAATTGCTTGAAGAAAAATTTGGTCAGGAAATGGTTTTACAAGGAGGCCTGCAAGTCACTACAAGTTTGGATATTAACCTACAAAACCTTGCTCAAGATGTCATCAACAAACAGATTAATTCTGATCAAAATAAAAAACTCAGAGTTGGTAACGGTGCCGGAGTGATCGAAGATACCAAAACCGGACAAATCCTCGCCCTAGTGGGCTCAAAAGATTACTTTGCCACCGATATTCAAGGTAATTTTGACGTCGCGACTCAAGGATTGAGACAACCCGGATCTTCCTTGAAACCCTTTAACTATCTGACTGGTTTTGAAAGAGGTTTCACCCCTGCGACTATGTGGCTGGATACGAAAACCGATTTTGGTGGTGGTTACAAACCGGGAAACTATGATGACCGAGAACACGGCCCTCTGGAAACTCGCTACGCGCTTGCCAACTCTTACAACATTCCAGCAGTGAAACAGCTTGCCGTCAATGGCTTGCCGGACATGCTCAAAACCCTGCAGGATTTTGGTATTTCCACTCTCAATCGACCTCAGGACTACGGGCTTTCTCTGACCCTCGGTGGTGGAGCAATCAAGCTTTATGAGCTGACCAATGCCTACTCGATTTTAGGAAATAGTGGAAAATATCATGATTCAATTGCGATTTTGAAAGTTACTGATTCAAACGGTAAAGTACTTTATGAGCAAAAACCACAGCCAGACCGTCAAGTTGCCGATGCTTCCAAAGTTTATTTGATCAACAATATTTTGTCCGACAAGACCGCTAAATACCAAGCCTATGGTACTTTTTGGGCAAACCGGCTCAATTTCCAGGAAAATATTGGCGTCAAAACTGGAACTTCGGAATTAAAAACCGATAACTGGACTTTTGGTTACACCCCGAGCTACACCGTGGGGATTTGGGTTGGCAACAACGACAACTCGCCAATGCACCCGGCTCTTGCCTCTGGCGTTACCGGAGCGGCACCAATTTACCGAGAAATCATGGAAAATGTTCTCAAAGGCAAACCAATCGATAAATTTGTTCGTCCTGACAACGTGGTAACTATGGAAGTGGACTCAATTACTGGTCAAAAAGCTGATCAGTACAGCTCCAGCAAACGCTCAGAAGTGTTTGATAAAAGTAATCTCCCACCAGAGGATGACATGCACGTAAAGGTGCGAATCTGCACTCCGTCTGGATTACTTGCCAATGCCTCTTGTGAGGCCTCTGGTCAAGCGTCAGACCAAGTTTACACTGTGCTTTATGATGCTTACACTAAACAATTACAAAACAATTCCACCCAGTGTAGCCCGTGTCCGCCGACACAAACCGATCCTAATACCTATTCTGCCTCGGGCCCTACTTCCTCTGCCCCGGTTGTAACGATAACTTCCCCTTCGGCTGGGGCAAAGATCAACAAGGGCAACGCGGTATTTTCGGCAACCGTAACAAGCGGAGGTAGTGTTCAGAAAGTTACCTTTATCTTGAAAAACAACGCTGGAGGAGTTGACCAAACTAAGAACAGTTCAAATAATTCCTCCCCCTACACAGCTACCTTTACCCTACTCCCTCTCGCGAGTTACACTCTCAGAGTACAAGCTTTCGACGATAAAGGTAACGTCGGAGAGTCTCCACCCGTTGCTTTTACCACCTCCAATTAACAGACGCTCGCTTACTTGTTGCTTTCCAAAAACAAATATGTTACGTGTTTCTCGACTGCCGAAATAGTGGAAGAAAAGGAGGTGTCGCCTTGAGCTACGAGGAGATACGGAAACAGTACCGCACCGAGCTGGGTCGGGTCGTCAACGATTACAAGCTGTATCAGTTTTCGATCGCAGCCTCTCATGGCCACCCAAAGGTTGCGCATCTGATGAATGATCGGCGCTTCTACCTCATCCAGGACAAGGAACAGATCTTTCAGGAGGTCTGGGACGAGGCGCAAGTTATTCGCGAGCCGGCAACTAGGAACCGCAAGGAGCGAGCTGTACATACAGGGAGGTAGCCCCAGTAATGGGAGTCACTGGGTTCGTCAACGAGTCTTCGGCAGTCATTTGAGCCGTCACGCACAATCGGGGCGGCTTAATTTTTTCTCAAGGGGGCGTCAAAATCCTTTTTTAAAAAATTCACAATTTTGCTCCGTACTTTGGAGGCTTCCTCGCTAGTTAGGGTTTTTTCTTGATCAAGGTAGGCTATTCTTAAGGTCACTGATCTTTTGCCAGCAGATTCAAAAATATCAACAAGGTCAACAGAATTGATTAAATTATCTACTTTTTTGAGCTTTCCAACCAACTCCCCGATTAAATATTTTTTCCCTAAATAAAATGAAAAGTCCTCAATAACACTAGGATATTTTGCTAGCATTTGGTAATTTGGGACGTCTTCAAAATTTATTACTTCAGCTAAAAACTCTGCTGCAAAAACTTGTCCAGTTAGACCAAATTTTGAGGCCAACTTTGAGTTAACAGTGCCAAATTTACCGATTACTTTACTACCAACAATAAAATCTAGAGAACTTTCAAAAAGCGGATCCTGAGCTATTTTTTCGCTAACTTCACGGTTAGCTTTTCTAAAAAGCTCATCAAGCACACCTTTCACCTCACTTAAACTTTTAGTGGAGATAATTCCGATTTTAACCGGCTGTTTCGGCAGCTTTGTCCCTGGGTCTGTTTCTTTCAGGTAAACTTTAGAGATTTCAAAAAAAGCTCTGTCAGTCCGCTCCGGGTTCGCAGAGACCGCTTTAATCAGATTAATTAACAGAGTCGGGCGCAAATATTCAAAGTCACTACTAGCTGGATTAAGGACTTTCAAGACTTCTTCCTTTTTAAAACCAAATTCGGTCACTTCTTTTTCTGAAATCAAGCTGTAGCCAGTGGATTCGTTGAAACCATTAAGGAGCAAAAACTCTCTAATCTGTTCTAGATTTTTTTCCAGTGGATCCTCTTTCAGTGAAAACTTCCCCGCAGGAATTGTTTTTGGTAGCTTGTTATAGCCGTAAAGTCGGGCAATCTCTTCAACAATATCTTCCTCTATAGCAATATCAGTGCGAAAAGTCGGAATTGTGATTTCCAAAGAACCTTTGGAGAGCTGGGAGGACTTTATTTTAAAACCAACACTGGTAAGCAGATCGAAAACCTCTTCTTTTGGGATGGCGATTCCCAAAATCTCCGCTATGGAATCTAGTTCGACTTCAAGAGTTTCTTCTTCTACAGCAGGAGTTGTTGTAATCTTTGAAGAGAGCCTCGCTAGAGCATTTTCCGATAAAAGTTTGACCGCTCGGTTAAGAGCAAACAAATGTCCATTGAGATCAAGCTTCTTCTCAAACCTAGTAGAGGCTTCAGTGCGAAGTTTGGTAGCGAGTGAGGTCTTGCGGATGATTGTGGGTGAATAGATGGGAGAGAGTAAAATTATTTCTTTAGTGCCCTCGTCAATTTCAGAGTTTTCTCCTCCCATCAAACCAGCAAGATCAACTAGTTTCTCCTCGTCCTCAATTATTATCGCGTTTTCGGGCAGAACCCTCTCAACAGTGTCGAGAGTGACAACTTTTTCTCCTTTTTTAGCTCCTCGAACAGTCAGTTCTCCTTTGATTTTGGCTGCATCAAAGGAATGCATTGGCTGCCCAGTCTCAAGCATGACAAAATTTGTAATATCCACAATATTGTTGATTGCTCTCACTCCGGAAAGTTCAAGATATTTTTTGATCCACTCGGGACTTTCTTCGATTTCAATATTGTTTAGCCTGACTAAGCTGTAGTTCTCCAAAAGCTTTTTGTCGGCTACTTTGAAAAGAACCCGGTTAGTAAGGTTTGAGTTTGGCAGAAGTAACTCTGTTTCAGGGATCTCTAGTTCAGAGTTAAATAAAGAGGAGATCTCTCGTGCTAGACCAAGGAGAGAAAGTGTATCGGGGCGATTGGGAGTGATCTCAAGCTCTAAGACGTTTTCTTCGCCAACCTTTTTTATTTGTTCTACTTTGGTACCGGAAAGAAGCAGCTTTTCCGCTAATTTTTCAACGTCAGCTTTGAAAGAAACATATTCTTTTAGCCAAGAGACTGGAGCTAACATAGTTTAAAATTGCTCCAAAAATTCAAGCTGATTTTGATAAAAAAGACGAATATCATCGATGCCGTATTTGAGCATGGCGATTCTCTCTGGACCCATTCCAAAAGCAAAACCACGGTATTTTTTGGGATCGATGCCAACATTTTTCAGCACTTCAGGATGGACCATCCCTGCCCCCATTATTTCGATCCACTTGCCGCTTTTGTGTAAAACTTCTACTTCGATTGAAGGTTCCGTATAGGGGAAATGATGGCCATAAACTCGAATTTTTGCTTCTTCGCCAAACATTTTTTTGGCAAAATATTCCAGAGTACCCAGTAGATCAGTTAAACCAATCTTTTCATCAACTAGTAAACCTTCAACTTGGTAGAAAGCAGGCAGATGGGTACTATCAAGCTGTTCTACTCGGTAAACTCTTCCAGGGAACAACATGCGAATTGGTGGGTTATTTTTTTCCATGTAACGAATTTGCATTGTTGAGGTTTGGGTGCGCAAAAGGATCTCATCGGATAAATAATAGGTTTGCTGCAAGTCTCTGGCGGGATGATCTTTATGGAGTCGCAGCTTTTGAAAATTATAGAGATCAAACTCGATTTCTGGACCATCGAGCCAGCCAAATCCAAGTGGATGGAAAATTTCTTTAATCTCGTTGATTATTTTTATGGTTGGATGAGCGTGTCCGTAACTGGGTTTTTTACCAGGAATCGTGAGATCCTCAGTTGAGAAAGTCGCCAGAGCCCTAGCAGGCTTTTCTTTACTAACAATCTTGTCTGTTAAGAGACTTTCAGCCTCCGATTTTAATTTATTTAAGAGCGGGACCAGCTCTTTTTTGTCTTCGATTTTGAGTTTGGGAATTTCTTTGTAGAGATTGGTAATTAAGCCTTGTTTCCTGCCCAAAAATTTTACCCGCAACTCTTCAAGCTCTTCTGGTGAGTTTATCTGTTTGGAGGCTTCTTTTAGCTCTTTTTTTATTTTTTCAATCTCAGCTGCGTTTAGCATTGCTGAAATAATAATACATTTAGGGCTACTTTTGAAAGAAATGAATTTGAAGGAAGTATCGCACGTGCGTCTCGCTTGAAAACAAAAAATGCGAAGATGAGTTTTTAGGGAAAAAAAATCAACTCCGAGATGGGAAGCTTACGCCTGCCCTACATAAGCTTCCCACTTCAAAGTCGATTTGTCCCATTATAGCAAGAATATTGCTAAATGTCAAGAACTATGGGGCTAGGTTTAAATTAACTATAAGTTTAAGTGAGGAAATAGACTGATAGATAAGGAAAATTAAGGCAGTAGTTTTTTGAAAGTCTCGGGATCGCTCTCAGCAATTTGCGCTAAAATTTTTCGGTCAAGCTCAACCTTTTCCTCATTTAGATAATGGATAAAATCTTTATAGGAAACATCTTCTCCTAAAGCGGCATTAATTTTAGTAATCCAGAGAGTTCTGGCTTGCTGTTTTCTTTGCTTGCGGCCAGAGTAGGCGTAAGAGCCTGCGTGCATGACGGCTTCTTTGGCAGTTCGAATGAGTTTACTACGAGCACCGTAGTAGCCTTTGGCGGCTTTGAGAATTTTTTTGTGTTTAGCTCTTTTTGTAAAACCTTTTTTTACTCTGGTCATAGCTTATTGATTCAATAATCTTTTAATTTTCTTTTTGTCAGGACCGGCGACCAACTTTGGCTCTAGCTGAGAGCGCAAACGTCGAGCACTTTTGTGTTCCTTTAGATGGGAGGAGAGTCCTCCTTTGCGCAATATCTTACCAGTTGAGGTAAGTTTAAAACGTTTTTTTGCTGCTTTTTTTGTTTTGTTTTTCATTTATTTTCTAATCGCGTTGAAAGATAAACTCAAATTTCTACCTAAAAATTTAGGGTCACCGTCGGCAACACCTGAATCTATCAAAATATCCTTTGCTTTATTCAAAACGCCAAAGCCAAATTCAGTATGGGCCATCTCGCGACCGGAAAATTTCACTGTTAGTTTGACTCGATCACCTTCTGCCAAAAATTCTTTGGCCCGTTTGAGTCTATTTTCCAAATCATGACTCCCCATCAGAGGCCCAAGCCAGATTTCTTTAGTTGAGATCTCGTGGGTTTTTTTCTTGGCGATTCTCTCTTTTTTAGCCTCTTCGTATTTAAATTTCTTAAAATCAACAATCTTGGCGACTGGTGGCACTGCGTTTCCCGAAATCTCCACCAAATCCAAACCCTGCTCTGCAGCTATATTGATCGCCTCAGCAGTTTTTTTAACACCAATTTGCTTTCCTGAAGCATCAAGCAGTCTGACTTCTAAAGCTTTGATATTGTTATTTAATTTATAAAATCTTCCGATTCGGCTACTCCTTAAACTTTCAAATTTTTAGCTGCTTCTTACTGATTGAGCCTTCTCTAACAATATTATATCCGCTTCCTGCAAAACTAATTATAGTTGAAGGCTGCGCTCCCTCAGGCTCAACTGGGACAACGTAGTCTACCTTGCTAGCCAGGCTTTTGTCAATCTCAGAAAGTTTCCTTGGCGCTTGCTCCCCCTTGAAGTTAGCTGAAGGAGCTAGCAAAGGCTGGTCAATAAGTTCGAAAAGTTCCTTGATAAATGTATTCGAAGAGACTCTTACTGCAAGGCTATTGCCAGGTCCCAGGAGCTCTTCTGAGACGTTTTTCCGGCAAGGTAGGGCAATCGTGAGCGGGCCAGGCCAAAAGCTCTCAACGAGCTCTAGTGCTTTTCCATTAAACTCTACCCAAGACTGTGCCATTTCGAGATTTTTGACCAAAGCAAGAGTAGGTTGGCTCTCTTCGCGTTTCTTTAGTCTATAGAGTCTTGCAACAGTCTCTTTATTATTGATCAAACAGCCAATTCCAAACACAGTTTCAGTTGGGAAAATGACAAGCCCGCCTCTGTTTAAAACTTCCGCAGCTTTTTCTTCTTCAGCCATTGGGGAGTTCTTTTTTTAGCTCTTGGGTAAAACTTTCCAGATCCTTGCTTCCCAAATTTTCTCCGTTTAGATTTCTCACACTAATATTTTTTTGAGCTTGTTCTTTATCACCTAAAATCAGCATGTAAGGAATTTTCTGAAGTTGGGCTTCTCTGATTTTTGCACCCAGCGGTTCGCTTTTTGAATTCACTAAGGAGCGAAGTTTATTTTTTAGTAGTTTTTGATTGACTTCTTGGGCATAATCTAAATGCCGATCAGCGATTGGAATGACGGCAAACTGAATTGGAGAGAGCCAAAAAGGCAATTTCCCTCCAGTTTTTTCAAGTAGAAAAGCCATTGTTCGCTCCAGCGCTCCCAAGGAAGAGCGGTGAATGACAACCGGTTCTTTTTCCTTGCCGTTCTCATCAATATAGGTGAGTTCAAAACGCTTGGGTTGAACGAAATCATATTGTATTGTAAAGGCAGTTTCTTCTTTTCCTAATACGTTTTTGATTTGAACATCGATTTTCGGTCCGTAAAAGGCGGCTTCATTTTCGGCCTCGAAAAAGGGAGAGTCTGTTTCTTTTAGAGTTTCTCGAAGGACTTTTTCCGCTTCTTCCCAGCTTTTGTCATCTTTATAATATTTTTTCTCGTCAGAGCGGTTTCCCAAAGAGAGTCGATAGCGATAATCCTCGCCTTTTTTCAAACCAATCTTCTCGTTAACGAAATCAATGAGCTCTAGAACTTCTTTGATCTGTCCTTTTGCTTGCTCCTTAGTGCAAATTATGTGTGCATCAGTGAGAGTAAACATCCTCACTCTCATCAGACCAGAGAGCTCCCCACTTTTCTCATAACGAAACTGTGAGGCGACCTCGGCGATTTTTAAAGGCAGCTCACGATAACTGTGGAGTTTATCTTTATAAAGTATGAAGTGATGAGGACAAGTCATCGGTCGTAAAATCAGCTCTTCCTCATCGACCTTCATGGTCGGATACATGGTGTCTTTGTAGTAGGGGTAGTGGCCGCTTTTTTTGTATAAATCCACTTTAGCAAGTGGTGGAGTTATCACGTGCTCGTAACCTCGTCTGATCTCCTCATCAACAATAAAGCGCTCGAGCTCTCTTCGAATACTTGCCCCTTTTGAAGTGAGCATTGGTAGACCTTTACCGACCACATCAGAAAAAACAAACAAATCCAGCTCTTTGCCGACTTTTCGATTGTCGTTTTCCTTGGATCTCTCTACTCTTTCTAAATAATCTTTTAATTCTGAGTCACTCTCCCAGGCGGTTCCGTAAATACGAGTTAAAGAAGCGTTTTTTTCACTCCCTTTCCAGTAGGTTGCTGCCAGCGATAAAAGTTTAAAGGCTTTCAACTCAGAGGTATTGTCAACATGAGGGCCAGTGCAGAGATCAATAAATTCGCCTGTTTGGTAAAAAGAAACTTCCTTCTCACCTTCTTTTTGTAAATCTTCTATTAATTCTTTTTTGAAAGTTTCACCCTCTTTGTCAACGAAAGAGATTGCTTCATCAATCTTTTTTATTGTTTTAGTGTAGGGGAGCTTGTCTTTGGCCAATTCCCTCATCTTCGCTTCAATTTTCGGAAGCTCGTCAGAAGAGATTGGTTTTTCAAAAGAAAAATCGTAGTAAAAACCATCATCAATCGTAGGACCGACTCCAAGCTTGGTATTGGGATAGAGTTTTTTCACTGCCGCGGCTAACAAATGAGCAGTGGAGTGCCTCATTGTCTCAAGGGAAGAATGTTTCATTAGTGAGAGGTTTGTTGAACGTAATTAATAATTTCGGAGATATATTTACCAACAATTGGAACAGTGTCGAGATGGCCCAAAAAGAAAATTAAAAAACCGAAAACAAAAGTAGCACCAATTGCACTGCCGACTCCGACCACAATTCCCGAGATAAAACCACGAACTAAGGGCCTTTCCTGAATTACATGGAGCTCTACCCCTTCTTTGGTGGTTTCGATTTTTACGATGTTACTCGTCATGTTGTTTTTTAACCGTCAGACGCAAGAAAGTTGTGATTAAAAGCAGAGTTGCAGCAACAAAAATGACTAAAACTAAACCCAAATCCGATAAAATGCTCCAGTGAAGGAAACGGTCAGCCCCAGCAAAGAGCAAAATCATGATTGCTAAAATATCGATATAAACTAGAGTTTGGGTCATTTAGGCAGTCTCCTTTGATTATTTTAAAACATTTTCACAGGTATTTAAATGGTGGACGATAGAGGGATCGAACCTCTGACCTCCGCAATGTCAATGCGACGCTCTAACCAGCTGAGCTAATCGTCCAATTATTTTTTAACCTTGGGAAGTTGTCTTTCTTCCAAAATCTTATCGATTATACCATAGCTTTTAGCTTC
>DATIHF010000022.1:0-7311 GCA_035480955.1 Saccharimonadales bacterium (SeqCode)
TCTACGGCAGCGATTTTTATTGCTTTCTCAACTATTCTCATGGCGTTGGACTTAGTTACTTTTACGGCCGAGGAAAAACTCTTGGAAAGGAAAAGCTAATGGACGACAACCAACAGGTTGCGAAAAGCGAAGCGTTCGACAACAATCCAGTTGCCAGATCTGCAGGATTTGACATGATCACCGTGGGGGACGCGACGATTGATGTTTTCATCAAAATCAACGACGCCCACGTGCAGTGCACCATCAACAAAGAAAGCTGTGTCCTCTGTGTGCAATACGGGGACAAAATCGCGGTCGAGGAAATGCAAAACTTGGTTGCCGGCAACGCGGCGAATAACGCCGTTGGTTCCGCCCGTCTGGGGATGAAAACCGCAATTTTTGTCAATGTTGGCTCCGATGACACTGGGTTTCGAATCAAAAAACAGCTCGTTTCCGAAAAAGTTGACCCCACCTACATCAAAGTAAACGAAGGGATGGAGTCAAACTACTCAGTCGTGCTACGTTTCCAAGGGGAGAGGAGTATTTTTGTTTACCACCAGCAGTGGGATTACCAATTGCCAAAATTAGAACCAACCAAATGGGTCTACTACACCAGCGCCTCCTCAAGTTTTGCTAAAGGCAACCTTTCTAAAGATCTCGCCGAGTACGTTAAGGCCAATAATGTAAAGATGGGTTACAACCCGGGGACTTTTCAGATGAAAGCCGGGTTGAAAAACTTCCCAGAAATTTTGGAAGTAACGGAAGTATTTTTCGTCAATGTTGAAGAGGCAAAAAGAATTTTAGGAATCGCCGAAGAGACACCAATGGAAATAAAAGAGCTTCTTAAAAAAACCCGGGACGAGTTTGGTTTGAAAACTCTCATGGTGACCGACGGACGAAAAGGTTCCTATAGTTTTGACGGAAACGATTTTTGGAAACTTGCCGAATTCCCCGGGGATCGAGTCGAGGCGACCGGAGCAGGTGATGCTTTTGCGACGGCAACTTGTGCGGCGCTTTTCCACGGCGAGCCTTTGCAGGAAGCAATGGTTTGGGGTAGTATCAACTCGGCTGCGGTGGTTCACGAAATAGGACCGCAGGCTGGGCTTTTGACACTAGAGCAGATCAAAGAGCGCCGAGCCGGCCAAGCGGACTTTAAAGCAGAGAAAATCTAATGGAAAAATTAACCGAAGCGCAAATTAAAGATTCTCTTGAAGAGAGTTGGGAATTCAAAAGAATAGAAAAAATCAAAAAAACCTTTGAGTTTGCTGACTTTGCCCAAGCGGTAGAATTTGTGAATAAGGTTGCTAAAAGTGCCGAGGAAGCCAACCACCACCCAAAAATTGTGATAGATTATAATAAAGTAAAGATCAAACTTAGCACTCATGACGCCAATGGAGTGACCGAGAAAGACATTGAATTGGCGAAAAAAATCGAAAGGATAAAAAATGACTAAGGTAAAAATTTACACAACACAGACATGTCCATACTGCAAGATGGAAAAGGAATACTTGGATTCTAAAGGAATCGAATACGAAAACATCTTTATTGATGAGGACAGGGAGGCCGCTGAAGAGCTCATGAAAATGGAAGGCCAATTTGGTGTTCCCTTTACGATTTTCACAAAAGAGGATGGGACAAAAGAATCTCTGCTTGGTTTTGACAAAGAAGAAATCAATCGTATACTAGCCTTAAACTAATTTTCCTGCACCCAAACACTATGTCTGAAAAAAGCGATCTGAGTGGATTAACCAAAAAACAGCGTCAAGAATATTTGCGTAATTTGAAAACTTCTAGCGGGACAACAAACATGACCAAATATTTGATCGCTGCAGGAATCGTCATCTTTGTGGCAGCAGCTCTCTGGGGACTTTTTGTGCTTTCGAGCAATTCAGGCTCTAGTGTTAAAGAATTGGGAGAAAAAGTTGCTGCTCCGGCGGCTCCAAATGATCACGCTCATGTTAAAAAAGGCGATCCTCATGTACCCTATACTTCCAACCCACCAAGCTCCGGTCCTCACTACAATGGGATTGATCCAGCCACGGGAATTGGGCCCGTCGTTTGTCAGACCTATACCCATGAACTTGACGATGAGTCGGCAGTTCACAACCTAGAGCACGGGGCGGTCTGGGTTACTTATAAGGATATTAATGATAAAGCACTAGCAGATCAGCTAAAAAAAATTACTCAGCGCTATTCCAAAGTTTTACTTTCGCCACGAGGCAAGGATGATTCGAAAATTGCCCTAGTTTCTTGGGAAAGAGTTTTAAAACTAGATAAATTTGATGAGCAAAAGATCACTGACTTTATCAAACTTTACCGCAGCAGCGAAGCCGCTGGAGCTGAAAGATTTGCCCAGTGCGGGACTGTCGCTCCTTAGTTTATGGAAAAAAGTAAATTCGATTTCAGTAAATTTTCAATAGAAGGACACTCAGAAAAACTAGAGAAACCTTGGGGTTATGAGTTGCACTGGACTAAAGATCAACCTTACGTTGGTAAACTCCTACACATAAATAAAGGCACTAAGTTATCTCTACAGTATCATGACCAAAAACAAGAAACAGAATTTTTGATCAAAGGCAGTGTGAAACTTTGGATCGACGACGAAAACGGAGAATTCGTCTCTGTTGATATGGAGACAGGGGTTGGTTACCAAATAGCCCCTTTCCAACGACATAGATTCGAGGCGCTTGAAGACTCTGATATCATTGAGGTTTCCACTCCAGAAAAAGGAACCACCTATCGACTCGAAGACGACTACAATAGAAGCGACGAAACCGAAGAGGTGCGTAGAGAACCAAACCGCGGTTGGAATCAATAAAATCCTATGACAGAAGAAGCAAAAAGTAATGAAATCTATGACGTGATTGTCGCGGGTTCAGGCCCAGCAGGTACCACTGCGGCGATCTACTCCGCTCGAAGCAACCTGAAGACTTTGGTTGTTGCCGGGGTGGAGGCTGGTGGGCAGCTAATCTGGACGACTGATGTTGAGGACTATCCTGGTTTCCCGGACGGAGTTCAAGGACCAGACCTGGTCGCGCTTTTTCGTAAACAAGCCGAGAAATTGGGAGCAGTTTTCACAGATGGAGATATCACCGAAGCAGATCTAGCCAAGCGACCCTTTCAACTCAAAGTGGGTTCGAAAGATTTTGTCGGAAAAAGTTTGATTTTAGCTACAGGTGCCTCAGCCAAATGGCTCGGCCTACCTTCAGAGCAAAAATTACGCGGTCGGGGGGTCTCGGCTTGTGCAGTTTGTGATGGAGCTTTTTTCAAAGGAAAAAACTTGGTCGTGGTTGGTGGTGGAGATACCGCCTTGAAGGACGCTCTCTTTCTGACCAAATTTGCCCCAAAAGTCTATGTAGTTCATCGCCGAGATAGTCTGCGAGCTTTCAAAGCGCTTCAGGACCGAGTCAAAATGAACAAACAAATCGAATTTATCTGGGACTCTGAGCTGATCGAAGTCCTCGGAGAAGACCGAGTCGAAGGAGCAAAAATCAAAAATATCAAAACCGAAAAGGAATCGACGCTACCAGTTGAAGGGGTTTTTATCGCCATTGGACACAAACCAAATACCGAATTTCTCAAAGGACAGTTAGAGCTAGATAAAACCGGCTACATCACCCTCAAAGGCGGGTCAACCACAAGCGTTGAAGGAGTTTTTGCCGCAGGAGACGTCCATGACTACAAATACCAGCAGGCAGTCACCGCTGCAGGAGCCGGCGCAATGGCCGCTCTGGAAGTAGAAGATTATCTGGAAGAAGAGAAAGCAAGAGTCAGCCAAACCTGATTTTGATAGCGTTATTATCACTTAAAATGGGTGTTGTCAAGGTATTGACAGCGTCTAGATATTGGTGTTAGCATTTAATTAATACCCTATATATTGTGCTTTTTAGTTTCCACCCGTGAAACGTACCCCCAACATTTGGGGCCCATCAAACCTCAAAGCACAGTTAAAGGATAAGTTCTTTTTTATTTTCAAACAATCAGCTTAAGGACAGAAAGCTAGATAGTATTAATTATCATAGGCAGTGCTTTTTGCGGCCTAAAATGATAATTGGGCTTTTTTATTGGTTAATTGAAAGGTTGTTATCGTGAAGTGTCCCTATTGCAGTTACTACGACACATCGGTACTAGATTCACGCGATAGTGAGGACCTTGGCTCGATTCGCCGCCGCCGGGAGTGTCTCAAGTGCGAAAAGAGATTCACCACTTACGAGAGAGTCGACATGGTAGACCTCATTGTTCTAAAGAAAGATGGCAGGAGAGAACAATTTGACAAGAAGAAACTAATGACCGGGATGCTCAAGGCAACTGAGAAAAGACCAGTAACCTTGGATCAGATTGAAAAAGCAGTTGATGATATCGAAAGAGAGTTGCGTCGAAGGGAATCCATCGAGATTCCTTCCAACGTGATGGGTGAGGTCGTGATGAACAAGCTGAAAAAACTGGACGAAGTTGCTTATATCAGATTTGCATCAGTTTACCGATCTTTTGACGATCTAGAGACTTTTGAGAAAGAAGTCAAGAGTTTGATGAAGGATAAGGGAAGCGTAAACTAGTTTTTATTATTATTTATCAAAGGAGGCCTGCTCAATGGCAAGCGGAAGTTCTAAAAACTCAAAATCCAGTGGAAAGGAGTTTGTTTTTTCTGTAAAAACTCAGAAAAAACTTGAGAATCTGATTGAAGATGCTTCAGAGACGACCCTCGAAGGTGTCAGAGCAAAAGTCTTCCGCGATCGCTACTCCCTGAAAGATAACGACGGACAAAGCACCGAAGAGCATCCTGAGCAAATGTGGAAAAGAGTTGCTGCAGGTCTAGCCCAAGTTGAAAAAACTCCAGCAGAGCAGTCAGAATGGGCAAAGAAATTTTATTCAGCTCTGAAAGATTTTAAATATGTTCCAGGTGGGCGAGTCCTCTCTGGAGCAGGTACCCCTTACGAAGTTACTTTCTATAATTGTTTTGTCATCCCCTCACCACATGATTCACGCAACGGAATTATCGATAATTTGAAACTGATGGTTGATATCATGTCCCGCTCTGGTGGAGTGGGAATTAATTTGTCTTCTCTACGTCCCCGTGGGGCAAGAGTCAAAAAAGTTAACGGGACCTCCTCTGGACCAACCAATTGGGCAGAGCTTTATTCTACTGCTACTCATGATGTTATCCAGCAAGGTGGGACCCGCCGCGGCGCACTGATGCTCATGCTCAACGATTGGCACCCAGACGTTGAAGAATTCATCACCGTCAAAGAAGATTTGTCCAGAATCAACGGTGCCAACCTCTCGGTTTGTGTCACCGACGCTTTCATGGATGCGGTCAAAAAGGATGCTGATTGGGATCTCTACTATCCTGATCTAGCTGATCCAGACTACGACAAACTTTGGGACGGGGATATTGATAAATGGAAGGCCGCCGGCAAAAAAGTTGTGGTTTACAAAACAGTTAAGGCTGCCGAAGTTTGGGAAAAAATCTGCCAATCAGCTTGGAGAAGTGCTGAACCAGGGCTTCATTTCATCGAAAGAAGCAACAAAAGAAGCAACACTTGGTATTTTGAAAAATTGATTGCCACCAACCCCTGTGGTGAACAGCCACTCGGCGCTTGGGCAGTTTGTAACCTCGGCGCGGTCAATCTCTCTGCCTTTGTTAACACTGAGGGGGAGTTTGACTTTACTGATCTCGAAGAGAAAGTAGAGATCGCCATTCGTATGATGGACAACGTCATTGATGCGACCGGCTACTATTTCCCGGAAAACAAAGAGCAGCAAATGGGGATTCGCCGCACTGGACTTGGGACAATGGGGCTAGGGGACGCTTTGATAAAAATGAAACTGCGCTACGGATCTCCGGAAGCTCAACCAACGATTGAGAAAATTTACAAAACTATTCGAGACGCCGCTTACGAAACCTCGGCCCTTCTTGCTTCGGAAAGAGGAGCTTTTCCAAATTTCAAAAAAGACAAATACTTGCAAGGTTGGTTTATCAAAAAACTACCTGAAAGAGTTAAAGATCTTATTGCCAAAAATGGAATTCGCAACGCAGTACTTTTGACTCAAGCTCCGACCGGGACGACTTCTTTGGTCTCAGGAGTCTCCAGTGGGATTGAACCAGTTTATGATTTCGCAATGGTCCGCCGCGACCGCACCGGTGAGTCGACAATTTATCACCCTCTTTACCAAGAGTGGAAAGAACAAAACCCCGCCGGCACCACTGCCCCAGATTATTTTGTTTCCGCCAATGATCTGACACCTGAAGATCACGTTAGTGTCCAAGGTTTAATCCAGGACTACACTGACTCTTCCATTTCCAAAACGGTGAATGCACCCAACGCTCACACAGTTGAGGAGGTCCGACAGCTCTACATGCAAGCTTACGATTTGGGTTGTAAAGGTGTGACTTACATGAGGGATGGTTCTCGTGAAGGCGTGCTTTCTCATAAAGAAGAAAAGAAAGAAACGAAAGTAGAAGTTGCCCCTCCAGAGATTCAGCTTCCCGTACACTTGCGCAAACGCCCGGACAATCTGCACGGGATTACCCGCCGAATTGCCACCCCTGTAGGACACGCTTTTGTGACGATTAACGAAGACGAAGAGGGCAATCCGTTTGAAGTTTTCATCAATGTTGGCAAAGCAGGAACTGATATTTATGCTGATGCTGAGGCAATCGGTCGACTCATCTCTCTAGCACTAAGAATCCCTTCGAACTACTCTCCGACTGAGGTGATCCAGCAAGTCGTCAACCAACTTTCCGGAATTGGCGGAAGTTCAACAAGAGGGTTTGGGGCCGACCGTATTCATTCCCTGGCGGATGCGGTTAGCAAAGTTTTGTCAGAGTATTCAGGCAAAGAAAGTACTTACCCGACGATTATTGACTCCAAACTTTCCATGACTCCGGCAGTCACCAACGGAAATGGTAATGGCCACTCTTTAACCAACGGGAACGGTAATGGGTTGAGCAATGGGAACGGACACACAGCTGAGTTAGCCAAAGAAGAGAAAACTAGTGAACCAAAAGAACCCTCTGGTGGAGTGACGATGCAGTTGTCCGCAACCAGTTCGATCGGTAAAACTCCGAGCCGACGGGACATTTGTCCAAAATGTGGTGTCGCCAGCTTCGTCCACGAAGAAGGTTGTGCCAAATGTATGAACTGCGGCCACAGTGAGTGTTAGAAAAAGAAAAAAGCTGAGCTAGAAAAATCCAACTCAGCGTTGCTGTAAGTCCAAGACAAACCCATCAATTAATTGTTGCCAACGTTTCCCAATCTCGATGCGCACGTCGTTTTTTTGGGTTTTTGATTTGCCCATGAGCTCTGGTGAGAGATCCCGCATTACTCCCTC